>CALZQA010000075.1 GCA_945828315.1 uncultured bacterium
GGTTAGAGTATGAGACAGACTCCAATGACGTATTTTATGTTCGTGTAGATAGAACGAGAAAGGTTCCGATCACGGTACTTATCCGTGCGCTTGGAATCGGCAGTAATCAGGAGATCATTGATTATTTCGGTGAGGAGCCGAAGATCATTGCAAGTATGGGCAAGGACGTGTCCACGAACTATGAGTCCGGTCTGCTTGAGTTGTACAAGAAGATCCGCCCCGGTGAGCCGCTGACGGTAGAGAGTGCAGAGAGCCTGATCTCCGCAATGTTCTTTGATCCGAGAAGATACGATCTGGCAAAGGTCGGACGTTATAAATTTAATAAGAAGCTGGCATTCAAGAACCGTCTGCGCGGTCATGTGTTGGCTGAGGATGTCATCGATCCTTCTACCGGCGAGGTGCTGGCTGAGGCCGGAACCCAGCTGACAAGAGAGAAGGCTGAGGAGATCCAGAATGCGGCGGTCAGATATGTCATGATCCAGACAGAGGAGCGCAATGTCAAGGTGCTGTCCTCCATGATGGTGGATCTGGGCGCATGGGTACCGGAGCTTGCTGATAAGGCAGCCCAGAAGGAGCTTGGTATTACAGAACTCGTTTACTATCCGGTATTAAAGCAGATCTTGGAGGAGAACTCTTCTTTAGAGGATATCAAGGAAGCGATCCGTAAGAATGTGCATGAGCTGATCCCTAAGCACATCACAAAGGACGATATTTTTGCTTCTATTAATTATAATATGCATCTGGAGTGGGGCATCGGAAATGATGACGATATCGATCATCTGGGCAATCGTCGTATCCGTGCGGTTGGCGAGCTGCTTCAGAACCAGTACCGCATCGGTCTGTCAAGACTGGAGCGTGTGGTACGTGAGCGTATGACCACGCAGGATCTGGAGGGTATTTCTCCTCAGAGCCTGATCAATATCAAACCCGTGACCGCGGCAGTCAAGGAGTTCTTCGGATCTTCCCAGCTGTCACAGTTCATGGATCAGAACAACCCGTTGGGTGAGCTGACACACAAGAGACGTCTTTCTGCATTAGGACCCGGTGGTCTGAGCCGTGATCGTGCCGGATTCGAGGTTCGTGATGTCCATTATTCACACTATGGACGTATGTGCCCGATCGAGACACCAGAAGGACCGAACATTGGTCTGATCAACTCACTGGCATGCTATGCGCGCATTAATGAGTACGGTTTTGTGGAGGCGCCTTACCGTAAGATCGATAAATCCGATCCGAAAAATCCCCGCGTGACGGACGAAGTTGTTTATATGACCGCCGACGAGGAGGATAACTACCATGTAGCGCAGGCGAATGAGAAACTGGACGCAGAAGGACATTTTGTGCGTAATTCCGTATCCGGTCGTTACCTCGATGAGACACAGGAGTATGACAAGACCATGTTTGATTACATGGATGTCTCTCCGAAGATGGTGTTCTCTGTGGCGACTGCGCTCATCCCCTTCCTGCAGAACGATGATGCGAACCGTGCGCTGATGGGATCAAACATGCAGCGTCAGGCCGTTCCACTTTTGACAACGGAAGCTCCTGTAGTCGGAACCGGTATGGAGCCGAAGGCAGCTGTCGATTCTGGTGTTTGCGTTGTTGCGAAGAAGTCCGGTACGGTTGAGAAGGCCCAGTCAGATGAGATCTGGGTAAAGAATGATGACGGAACAACTTCCGATTACAAGCTGACCAAGTTCTCCAGAAGTAACCAGAGCAACTGCTACAATCAGAGACCGATCGTATTTAAGGGCGATCATGTAGAGGCGGGCGAGGTCATCGCTGACGGTCCTTCTACCTCTGACGGAGAGCTGGCATTAGGAAAGAACCCGCTGATCGGATTCATGACCTGGGAAGGTTATAATTACGAGGATGCGGTTCTGTTAAGTGAGCGTTTGGTACAGGATGATGTATATACATCCGTTCACATTGAGGAATACGAGGCAGAGGCACGCGACACCAAGCTCGGACCTGAGGAGATCACCCGCGATGTGCCCGGTGTCGGTGAGGATGCGTTAAAAGACTTAGACGAGCGAGGAATCATCCGCATTGGTGCTGAGGTTCGCGCCGGCGATATTCTGGTCGGAAAGGTTACCCCGAAGGGAGAGACCGAGCTGACCGCAGAGGAGCGCCTGCTGCGTGCGATCTTCGGTGAGAAGGCAAGAGAAGTACGTGATACTTCCCTGAAGGTGCCCCACGGCGAGTATGGTATCGTTGTGGATGCAAAGGTGTTTACAAGAGAAAACGGAGATGAGTTATCTCCCGGCGTGAACCAGGCGGTCCGCATTTATATCGCTCAGAAGCGTAAGATCTCTGTCGGTGATAAGATGGCCGGTCGTCATGGTAATAAGGGTGTCGTTTCCAGAGTGCTTCCGGTAGAAGACATGCCGTTCCTTCCCAATGGTCGACCTCTGGATATCGTGTTGAACCCGCTGGGTGTGCCTTCCCGTATGAATATCGGACAGGTGCTGGAGATCCACTTAAGTCTGGCTGCGAAGGCTCTGGGCTTTAATATTGAGACTCCGGTATTTGACGGTGCGCGAGAGATTGATATCCAGGATACACTGGAGCTTGCAAATGATTACGTCAACAGCGAGTGGGATGATTTCTATGAGAAATATAAAGACACCCTGCGCGAAGACGTTATGGAATACTTATCAGATCACAGAGACCACAGAGACCTGTGGAAGGGCGTGCCGATCTCCAGAGATGGAAAGGTGCAGCTGCGCGACGGACGTACCGGAGAGCCCTTTGATTCACCGGTTACCATCGGACACATGCATTATCTGAAGTTGCATCATCTGGTAGACGACAAGATCCATGCCCGTTCTACCGGCCCTTACTCACTGGTTACCCAGCAGCCGCTCGGTGGAAAGGCACAGTTCGGTGGACAGCGTTTCGGAGAGATGGAGGTTTGGGCACTGGAGGCTTACGGTGCATCATACACCTTACAGGAGATCCTGACTGTCAAGTCCGATGATGTGGTTGGACGTGTGAAGACCTACGAGGCGATCATCAAGGGTGATAATATCCCTGAGCCCGGTATTCCGGAGTCCTTCAAGGTACTCTTAAAGGAGCTGCAGTCCTTAGGTCTGGATGTCAAGGTGCTGGACGAGAACCGACAGGAAGTAGAGCTGATGGAGATCAGCGAGTACGGCAATACGGATCTCAACGCGATCATCGCAGGAGACAAGGACTTTGCTTTCGAGGACAGCGAGAGCTTTTCAAAGCGCGGCTTCTCAAAGGTAGAGTTTGACGCGGACAGCGAGGAGCTTGTGGCCGTCGACGAGGATGAGGACGAAGAGCCTGACGATTTAGATGATGATTTTGGAGCAGAGGATTTTGATGACGATGCTCTTATGAATGACGAAGATTAGAAGGGAGTGCCGACATGCCTGAGACAGCAAATAAAGAAACCTACCAGCCAATTTCATTTGACGCAATTCAGATTGGGCTGGCCTCACCTGAGAAGATCAGAGAGTGGTCCCACGGCGAAGTGAAAAAGCCTGAGACCATCAACTACAGAACCTTAAAGCCCGAAAAGGACGGACTGTTCTGTGAGAAGATATTCGGACCCAGCAAGGACTGGGAGTGCCACTGCGGAAAGTATAAAAAGATCCGCTATAAGGGTGTTGTCTGCGACCGATGCGGCGTGGAGATCACCAAGGCAAGCGTTCGTAGAGAGCGTATGGGACACATTGAGCTGGCTGCTCCTGTTTCCCATATCTGGTATTTCAAGGGCATCCCTTCCCGTATGGGACTGATCCTTGACTTATCACCCCGTACACTGGAAAAAGTATTATACTTTGCTTCCTATATTGTACTGGATCCCGGCAAGACAGACCTGAGCCTGAAGCAGGTGCTGTCAGATGCCGATTACCAGGCTGCCAGAGAGAAATACGGAAACACCTTCCGTGTAGGAATGGGTGCGGAAGCGATCCTGGAGCTTTTACAGGCGATCGATCTGGAAAAGGATTCCGCAGAGCTGAAAACGGCTCTTGCCGATGCGACCGGTCAGAAAAAAGCGCGTATCATCAAGCGTCTGGAGGTTGTTGAAGCCTTCCGAGAGTCCGGAAACAAGCCGGAGTGGATGATCATGACCGTTATTCCGGTCATTCCGCCGGATCTGCGCCCGATGGTACAGTTGGATGGTGGTCGTTTCGCCACCTCCGATCTGAATGATCTGTACCGTCGTATCATTAACCGTAACAACCGTCTGCGCAGACTGTTAGAGCTGAATGCGCCGGACATCATCGTGCGCAACGAGAAGCGTATGCTGCAGGAAGCAGTTGATGCACTGATCGACAACGGACGCAGAGGCCGCCCGGTCACCGGACCCGGAAACCGTGCGTTAAAGTCTCTGTCCGATATGTTAAAGGGAAAATCCGGACGTTTCCGTCAGAACCTGTTAGGAAAGCGTGTTGACTACTCCGGACGTTCCGTTATCGTTGTAGAGCCGAAATTAAAGATTTATCAGTGTGGTCTGCCCAAGGAGATGGCGATCGAGCTGTTTAAACCTTTCGTAATGAAGGAGCTGGTGTCAAACGGCACTGCCCATAATATCAAGAGTGCAAAGAAGATGGTGGAGCGTCTGCAGCCCGAAGTCTGGGATGTGTTAGAGGACGTCATCAAAGAGCATCCGGTTATGCTGAACCGTGCACCTACTCTGCACAGACTTGGTATCCAGGCATTTGAGCCGATCCTTGTGGAAGGAAAAGCTATTAAGCTGCATCCGCTCGTATGTACCGCATTTAATGCCGATTTCGATGGAGACCAGATGGCTGTCCATCTGCCGTTGTCACAGGAAGCTCAGGCAGAGTGCCGTTTCATGCTGCTCTCTCCGAACAACCTGTTAAAGCCTTCCGACGGAGGCCCTGTAGCCGTTCCTTCGCAGGATATGGTACTTGGTATTTACTATCTGACTATGGATAAGGTGCCGGACCATACAAAAGAGGGAGTCACCACTGTTAATGACAAGGTATATGATTCCAAGGAGCAGTTAAAGGCTGCATTGGATGCCGGTGAGATCAAGGTAAATGATATGATCCACTATCAGACACATGATGAGTCTGAGCGTGAAGTGATCTGTACACCGGAAGATATTCTGTGTCGTTTCTTCAGCAGTACCAACCAGGCATTGCTGGCATATGAGAACGGTGTGATCAGCCTGCATCAGACCATTCACGTGCATCAGGAGGCAGTGACTCCGGAGGGAGAACACGTTTCCGGCACCATCGAGACAACGCTGGGAAGACTGATCTTTAACGAGATCATTCCGCAGGATCTGGGATTTGTAAAACGTGAGAATCCGGAGGATTATCTGCAATTAGAGGTAGATTTCCACGTTGGTAAAAAGCACTTAAAGAAGATTCTTGAAAAAGTTATCAATATCCATGGTGCCACCAGAACTGCAGAGGTGCTGGATGACATCAAGGCAATGGGTTATAAATATTCAACCCGCGCAGCGATGACTGTATCCATTTCCGATATGACCGTGCCGCCGCAGAAGCCTGAACTGATTCAGCGCGCACAGGATACTGTTGATGAGATCACCAGACAGTACAAGCGTGGTCAGGTCACAGAGGAAGAACGTTATAAGGAAGTTGTAGAGACATGGAAAGAGACGGATGACGAGCTGACAGAGGCACTGTTGTCCGGACTGGATAAATACAACAACATCTTCATGATGGCTGATTCCGGAGCCCGTGGTTCCGATAAGCAGATCAAGCAGCTGGCAGGTATGCGTGGATTGATGGCAGATACCACCGGACGTACCATCGAGCTGCCGATCAAGTCAAACTTCCGTGAAGGTCTCGATGTATTGGAGTACTTCATGTCTGCGCACGGAGCACGTAAGGGACTTTCCGATACCGCGCTTCGTACCGCCGATTCCGGATATCTGACCAGACGTCTGGTAGATGTATCACAGCACATGATCGTTCGCGAGTCAGATTGCTGTGAGGGTACAGGCAGAGAGATCCCCGGCATGTATGTAAAGGCATTCATGGACGGAAAAGAGGAGATTGAGAGCCTTCAGGATCGTATTACCGGCCGTTTCGCGGCAGAGACCATTGTCGACAAGGATGGCAATGTGATCGTCAAGGCAAACCATATGATCACACCGAAGCGTGCAGAGGCAGTGATCGCTAAGGGTGTGGATGCAAACGGCGAACCGCTCACAAAGGTAAAGATCCGTACGATCCTTACCTGTCGTTCACACATGGGTGTATGCGCGAAATGCTATGGTTCCAACATGGCTACCGGTCAGGCAGTACAGGTCGGCGAGGCAATCGGTATCATTGCTGCACAGTCCATTGGTGAGCCCGGTACACAGCTGACGATGAGAACTTTCCATACCGGTGGTGTGGCAGGTAACGATATCACACAGGGTCTTCCCCGTGTCGAGGAAATTTTTGAGGCGAGAAAACCGAAAGGACTTGCCATTATCACAGAGTTTGGCGGTGTCGCTACGATCAAGGATACCAAGAAGAAGCGTGAGATCATTGTCACCAATCAGGAGACCGGAGAGTCCAAGAGCTACCTGATCCCTTACGGATCACATATCAAGATCATGGACGGCGCTGTTCTTGAAGCCGGTGATGAGTTGACAGAGGGTTCTGTAAATCCTCACGACATCTTGAAGATCAAGGGTGTACGTGCCGTTCAGGATTACATGCTGCGTGAAGTACAGCGTGTATATCGTCTGCAGGGTGTAGAGATCAATGATAAGCATATCGAGGTCATTGTACACCAGATGCTGCAGAAGATCCGCGTGGAGGAGAACGGAGATTCCGATTTCCTGCCCGGAACGATGGTAGACGCTTTGGATTTTGAGGATAAGAATGAACAGCTTGAGAAAGAAGGAAAGAAACCCGCAGAGGGATCTCAGGTGCTGCTGGGTATTACCAAGGCATCACTTGCAACGAATTCCTTCCTGTCCGCTGCTTCCTTCCAGGAGACGACCAAGGTTCTGACCGAGGCTGCGATCAAGGGTAAAGTTGACTCCCTGATCGGTATGAAGGAGAACGTTATCATTGGTAAGCCGATCCCTGCAGGAACCGGTATGAAGCGTTACCGCAATATCAAGCTGGATTCCGATGAGCGCATGAATGAGCTGCTCATGGAGGATGAGATCTTTGACGAAGAAGCTTTTGCAGCAGATGAGGAAGAAGAAATAACGGATGCTGCATTTGTTGACAGCTTTGACGAAGAAGAGGATGTCCCGGCGACTGATGAAGAAGAAGGCGACGAAGAAGAATAAGTAATAAATGCACAAAAAAAGGCGGTTGTTGGCAGGAATCCTTGTCGAACCGCCTTTTTTGCGGCTTTTTTAACAAAATCTCTTGACAGCGTGAATTTTGGTGTCTATAATGTTTTAACGTGCAGACAATCGCTACACAGGCTATTTCTGCGCAAAAATATACCGGCTATCTGAGTCGGAAAACACATTATAAAAACAGGAGGTGAATAGAATGCCGACATTTAACCAGTTAGTAAGAAAAGGAAGACAGACAGCAGTAAAGAAGTCTACCGCACCGGCTTTACAGAAGGGATTTAACTCTTTAAAGAAAAAGTCGATCGATGCTTCTTCTCCTCAGAAGAGAGGTGTCTGCACCGCAGTTAAGACTGCTACTCCTAAAAAGCCTAACTCAGCTCTTCGTAAGATCGCCAGAGTACGTCTTTCAAACGGAATCGAAGTAACAAGCTACATTCCCGGAGAAGGTCACAATCTGCAGGAGCATAGTGTCGTTCTGATCCGTGGCGGTCGTGTTAAGGACTTACCCGGTACACGTTACCACATCATCAGAGGTACTTTAGATACCGCTGGTGTAGCGAACAGAAAGCAGGCGCGCTCTAAATATGGCGCTAAGAGACCGAAGACTGCAAAATAATTTTTGCATGAGTTAGAGTTGTACCACAAACAGAACTAAGGTAAGTGTTGGAAGATTCTATTTCCCAATTACAATAGATTTCCGCACGGACACATTAGAGGACACATGTGAGTACCGATGATTTAATATTATTATTAAGGAGGGAAGTATCGTGCCGCGTAAAGGACATACTCAGAAGAGAGAAGTATTAGCAGATCCTATTTACAATAATACCGTGGTCACCAAGCTTATCAATAACATCATGTTAGATGGTAAGAAGGGTGTTGCACAGAAGATTGTATACGGAGCATTTGCCAGAGTAGAAGAGAAGTCTGGCAAGCCTGCATTAGAGGTTTTTGAAGAAGCAATGAACAACGTAATGCCCTTACTCGAGGTAAAGGCAAGACGTATCGGTGGAGCTACTTACCAGGTACCGATCGAGGTTCGCCCTGATCGTCGCCAGGCATTAGCACTCCGCTGGCTGACCATGTTCTCCCGCAAGAGAGGCGAGAAGACTCAGGAGGAGAGACTGGCAAACGAGATTTTGGATGCAGCGAACAATACCGGTGCATCTGTAAAGAGAAAAGAAGATATGCACAAGATGGCAGAGGCCAACAAGGCATTTGCGCACTACAGATTCTAGGAGGAAAAAATCTTGGCTGGAAGAGAATATCCGTTGGAGAGAACCAGAAATATCGGAATCATGGCTCATATCGATGCTGGTAAGACCACATTGACCGAGCGTATTCTGTATTATACTGGTATTAACTACAAGATCGGTGATACTCATGAAGGTACTGCTACCATGGACTGGATGGAGCAGGAGCAGGAGAGAGGTATTACCATTACTTCAGCCGCTACAACCTGTCATTGGACCTTAGAGGACCATACAAAGGTAAAGCCGGGTGCGTTGGAGCATCGTATCAATATCATTGATACCCCCGGACACGTTGACTTTACTGTAGAGGTTGAGCGTTCCCTGCGTGTCTTAGACGGAGCCGTTGGTGTGTTCTGTGCTAAGGGTGGTGTAGAGCCTCAGTCAGAGAACGTATGGCGTCAGGCTGATACCTACAATGTACCTCGTATGGCATTCATCAACAAGATGGATATCCTGGGTGCAAACTTTTACGGAGCCGTTGATCAGATCCGTACAAGATTAGGTAAAAATGCAATCGTTTTACAGCTTCCCATCGGAAAAGAGGATGATTTCAAGGGAATCATCGATCTGTTTGAGATGGAAGCATATATCTACAATGATGATAAGGGTGATGATATTTCCGTTGTAGAGATTCCGGATGATATGAAGGATGAGGCTGAGTTATATCACACCGAGCTGGTAGAGAAGATCTGCGAGCTGGATGACGATTTAATGATGATGTATCTGGAAGGAGAGGAGCCTACTGTTGATCAGATGAAGGCAGTTCTCCGTAAGGCAACCTGCGAGTGTACAGCAGTTCCCGTATGCTGCGGATCTGCATACCGCAACAAGGGTGTACAGAAGCTTCTGGATGCGATCCTTGAGTATATGCCCGCACCTACAGACGTACCGTCTATCAAGGGTGTTGATCTTGAGGGCAATGAGGTTGAGAGACATTCTTCTGATGAAGAGCCTTTCTCAGCACTGGCATTCAAGATCATGACAGATCCTTTCGTAGGAAAGCTGGCGTTCATTCGTGTATATTCAGGTGTTCTGAACTCCGGTTCTTACGTGCTGAACGCAACAAAGGACAAGAAGGAGCGTGTCGGACGTCTGTTACAGATGCATGCAAACAAGAGAGCAGAGCTGGACAAGGTATATTCCGGTGATATTGCTGCAGCAGTAGGATTTAAGATCACCACGACCGGTGATACGATCTGTGACGAGCAGCATCCCGTTATCTTAGAGTCCATGGAGTTCCCTGAGCCGGTTATCGAGCTGGCGATCGAGCCTAAGACCAAGGCTGGTCAGGGCAAGATGGGTGAGGCTTTGGCAAAGCTTGCTGAGGAGGATCCTACTTTCCGTGCTCACACTGATCAGGAGACCGGACAGACAATCATCGCAGGTATGGGTGAGCTCCATCTGGAGATCATCGTAGACCGTCTGCTCCGTGAGTTTAAGGTAGAGGCAAATGTGGGCGCACCTCAGGTTGCATACAAGGAGACCTTTACCAAGCCTGTTGATCAGGAATATAAATATGCAAAGCAGTCCGGTGGACGTGGACAGTATGGACACTGTAAAGTACGTTTCGAGCCCATGGATGCCAACGGCGAAGAGCTGTTCAAATTCGATTCCGAGGTTGTCGGAGGAGCGATCCCCAAGGAGTACATCCCCGCAGTCGGAGAGGGTATCGAGGAGGCTTCTAAGGCTGGTATCCTTGCAGGATTCCCGGTACTTGGTGTACACGCTACCGTATATGATGGATCTTACCATGAGGTCGATTCATCCGAGATGGCATTCCACATTGCAGGTTCTATGTGTTTCAAGGAGGCTATGCAGAAAGCAGCTCCCGCGATCTTAGAGCCGATCATGAAGGTGGAAGTTACCATGCCTGAAGAGTATATGGGTGATGTTATCGGTGATCTGAACTCTCGTCGTGGACGTATCGAGGGAATGGACGATGTCGGAAACGGCAAGATCGTTCGTGCATTCGTACCGTTAGCAGAGATGTTCGGTTATTCTACAGATCTTCGTTCCAAGACACAGGGACGTGGAAACTACTCAATGTTCTTTGAGAAGTATGAGCAGGTTCCGAAGTCTGTACAGGATAAGATCATTTCTTCGCAGGGCAAATAAAACAGAGATATTTCCGCGGAAATACTTGAAAAACTGATAGATTTTGATATAATCAAATCTATGAGTGCAACTAAAAACGAAACAAATTAGCCCGGAAAGGGCAGAAAATTAAGGAGGACATTTCAAAATGGCAAAGGCTAAATTTGAAAGAACAAAACCGCATTGTAATATTGGTACCATCGGTCACGTAGATCATGGTAAAACAACTTTAACAGCAGCTATTACAGCAGTTTTAGCAGCTCGTGTTGCTGGTAACACAGCTACAGATTTCGCTAATATTGATAAAGCTCCAGAAGAGAGAGAGCGTGGAATCACAATTTCTACAGCTCACGTTGAGTACGAGACAGAGAAGAGACATTACGCACACGTTGACTGTCCTGGACATGCTGACTACGTAAAGAACATGATCACTGGTGCAGCTCAGATGGATGGTGCTATCCTCGTTGTTGCTGCTACTGATGGTGTTATGGCTCAGACAAAGGAGCACATCCTTCTTTCTCGTCAGGTAGGTGTACCTTACATCGTTGTTTTCTTAAACAAATGTGATATGGTAGATGATCCAGAGCTTATCGAGTTAGTAGAGATGGAAGTTACAGAGCAGCTTGAAGAGTACGGATTCAATGATTGCCCAATCATCCAGGGTTCTGCTCTTAAGGCTCTTGAGGATCCAAACGGACCTTGGGGAGACAAGATCATGGAGCTTATGGATACTGTTGATTCTTATATCCCAGATCCAGAGCGTGATACAGATAAGCCATTCCTTATGCCAGTAGAGGACGTATTCACAATCACAGGTCGTGGTACTGTTGCAACTGGTAGAGTAGAGCGTGGTACACTTCACCTCAACGATGAGTTAGAGATCCTTGGTGTTAAGGAAGATGTTCAGAAGACAGTTGTAACTGGTATCGAGATGTTCCGTAAGCAGTTAGACGAGGCTCAGGCTGGTGATAACATCGGTGCATTACTTCGTGGTGTTAACCGTGACCAGATCGTTCGTGGACAGGTTCTTGCTAAGCCAGGTACTGTAACATGCCACAGAAAGTTTACAGCTCAGGTTTACGTATTAACAAAGGATGAAGGTGGACGTCATACTCCATTCTTCAACAACTATCGTCCACAGTTCTACTTCAGAACAACAGACGTAACAGGTGTTTGCGAGCTTCCAGCAGGAACAGAGATGTGCATGCCTGGTGATAACGTAGAGATGACAATCGAGCTCATCCATCCAGTAGCTATGGAGCAGGGTCTTACATTCGCTATCCGTGAGGGTGGTAGAACAGTAGGTTCTGGACGTGTTGCTACAATCATCGAGTAATTAAATACTGATTGAGTATTCAATGACTTCTTTGGCTCAGCCCTTTGTTTACAAGGGGTTGAGCCGTTTTATATGCGTCGGTTGAAGCCGACGCATGGGTTTAAGTCATTTTTGTGGACTTGCTGTGGGCTTATTTTATCCTTTGGACTTACGGCTTTGAACCTTGTGTTCTGTGGTTTGGCTTCTTCCGATGATTCAGCCGAGGCAGCCACATCGCCTATTGCCATATTCTTTTGATGCTGGTTCTGCATCATATCCACAACTTCCTGATGCTTGTTCGGATAGAGATGGGAGTAGGTGCTTAAGGTGGTCTGTACCTTTTCGTGACCTAAGCGTTCGGATATGAGCAGTGGAGCACATCCTAAGTGGATGAGATAGCTGGCGTGGGAGTGTCGGATATCGTGGATACGAATCTTTTTCACTCCGCTTTTCTTGCAAGCCCGTGTCATTGCATTGTTGATATAAGATTTGGTAAACGGGAAAACCCGATCCGAATCTTTCAGATCATAAAGCTTTGACATATAATCTTTTACTTCGTTCATTACAAAGTCCGGTATGATGATGTTCCGGATACTCTTGGGTGTTTTGGGTGGTGTTACCACATCCTGCTTTTTTACACGCTGAAGGCTTTTGGTGATATCAAGAGTGTTCTTCTCAAAATCAAAGTCCTTCGGTGTTAAAGCGAGGAATTCTCCAAAACGGATACCAGAGTAGTACAGTAGTGAAAACGAAACATGTGCTGTAGGATCATCTTTCATGGCTGCCAGTATCCGGTCAAATTCGTCCTTTGTCCAGAAGTTTACCACAACCTCACGCTTACCCATTCTGCCCGCCTTGTGGCAGGGATTTTTAGCTAAGTTGAAGTAGTCCACTGCGTAATTGAAAAGTGCGGTAATCATGTTCTGCATCCTGTCTAAGTAGGAGTTGGAATAATTCTTTTCAATCATTTTGTTCT
>CALZQA010000076.1 GCA_945828315.1 uncultured bacterium
AGGATAGGAGTGACGACTTTATGGATCGGTTCTGTTAACGGAACCGGTCTTCTTTTTTTGCGCTCGTTCATCTGATCTACCAGAAGGCTGACTGCCTCATATGCGATCCGGTCGATCTGCTGACCTACCGTGCTGATGGGAATGACAGCCTCTCTTGCGATCGGTGAGTCATCAAAACCGACGATCAGGTAGTCATCGGGGAGGGTGCCGTATTTTTTGATCAGAAGATTTAAAAAGATGTTAGCGTGCGTATCACTGGAAACAAACACACCTTTTTTCTGACCGGGGTATGCTTCTTCCAGTTCATCAATGATCTCGCTGAGGCTTTTTTGCATCAGTTCATAAGTGTTTCCGAGTTCTTTATAGATGACCCGGTGAGTTAACTGTTTCTCCCCGCAGATATCGAGGAAACCTTTGATACGCCCGTAGGCAGGAATATCCGGGGGAGTGGGGGTGTTAATGTGCAGAAGAATGTCGCAGCCCAGCTTTGCAAGAAGACTGGTTGCCTGAACACCACCCATGTAGTTGTCCGTGTTGACGCTGCAGACATATTTGTCTTCGCGCTCGATCGTAACGACCGGAATGCCGAGCTCTGCCAGCTCTTTGGAGGGAATGGTAAAACTCATGATAATAAGTCCCTCAATGTTGTAGGCAAGCAGCTCCTGAATGTACTGACGCTCAGAAACTTCATTTTCGTTTCCGATAAAGACGAGAAATTTGTAGCCAAACTTTTCATAGGTGAGCAGGATCCGGTTGAGCATTTCGGAATAGTAGTGATTGGTAAGATTTGGAATGATCACACCGATGAACTCGGTTTTTCCGTTTGCTAGGATCCGTGCCACTTTGTTTTCTTTATAATCAAGTTCCTTCAGCGCGTTAGCGATGATCTCCTGGTTTTCTACCGTCAGGGAGTCCGGATTGTTAAAGTAACGGGAGATCGTTGTCTTTGAAAAACCCGTATATTTTGCAATGTCATTAAATGTGATCTTTTTTTCTCTGCTCATATTTTCTGATACCTCTTATGATTTCATCATACTTTTGACAGAACCGTACCATGTTCTGAACCAGTTTCGATTATAGCAGAAATCCTCTGATCAGACAATAAATAACCGGTTACTTTACCGGTTTTGTTGAAGATGGATAAAAGGTGGACGGAGAAATTGTGCAACATTCATGAAGTTGTGAAAAGTGGTTGACGGCAAGCCGCCAGGATGTTAAGATGAATTTACAAAGTAACCGGTTACTTTACCGGTTTTGCTGAAGGCAAAATGATCGGAAACAAAAGAAACTGGTCGGATAGAAAAAGAAAAAATTGAGGAGGACAGCTTCATGAAAAGGAAAGGAATCGCGCGCTTGCTCGCGCTGGCACTGACCGGAACGATGGTGATGGGAACGCTGACCGGATGCACCTTTGGTTTTGCGAGTGATCCGGATGACCCGAACGAGGTGGAGGAGGAGATACCGATCGATACGTCGGTGGATACCTACGAGTACCGGACAGACCTGAAAGGAACCGAGATTTCGGTCTTAAACACAAAGGCAGAGATTCAGGTGGCACTGGAGGAGATCGCGGTGATCTTTGAGGAAAAGACAGGCATTCATGTGGAGATCATGCCGGTGACGGACGGCGATTCACCCTACACAAAGGTCGTGAGTCTGTATAATGCAGGCAACCCGCCGACACTTTCCATCCTGGATACGACGGATGTGGTGGCGCTGGCAGAGGAAAAGGCGGAGGATCTGACCGATGAGCCGTGGACTGCAGAGGCAGAGGGCTATCTGACAGAGATCAATGGAAAGATCTACAGCTTTCCTCTCTGTGTGGAAGGACGTGGACTGATCTATAACAAAGCAGTCATCGAGGAGGCGCTGGGCGAGACCTTTGATCCCGCTACCGTAAAGACACAGGAAGATCTGGTTGAACTGTTGGATCGTCTGGTGGCGGCAGGCATTGAAAAGCCGGTATCTCTGGCAAAGGAAGACTGGTCGCTGGGTGCACATCAGCTCCAGTATGTGTACGAGACCTATGATGGAACCACGGATGGTGCAGCACAGGTCATCGAGCAGATCAAGAGCGGTGAATTAAACTTAAGAGATTACGACCGCATGAACGGATTTTTGGATCTGTTTGATATCCTGAAGAAATATAACGTGGCTAAGGGCGATCCTCTGGGTGCGGATTACGATGAGATGGCCATCGACCTGGCAGACGGCAAGACAGCCATCTGGCTGAATGGCAACTGGGCATGGCCGAACCTGAAGGAGGCCGGCGCTGACAACGACGATGAGTACGGTTTTCTGCCCTATTTTATGAGCAATGATGAAAATGATTTTGCGAATCAGAAAATCCAGGGCTCTGCATCCAAGCAGGTCATGATGGACGGACAGATGGCAACAGAGGATGAGAAGGCAGCTGCAAAGGAGTTCTTAAACTGGTTGGTATTCAGTGAACTTGGTCAGCAGCTGGTCGTTTACAGATGTAATATTATTCCGCCTTTCCAGAATAACCCCTATGAGCCCACCGATCCGCTGAGCAGATCCATTTATGAGCATGTACAGAACGGTGAGACCTTCAGTGCATCTGCCATCGTGCCGAATGACCACTGGTCCATCCTGGGAGGAGCAATGCAAAAATACCTGGCAGACCGGTGTGACAGAGAAGAACTGATCGAACTGATTGAAGCTTATTGGGCAGAGCAGGAATAAGAGAGGAGTGGCAAGATGAAAGCAAAAAACAAGGGAAAAGATTTTTGTATCTTTGCACTGCTGGGAATTCTATTTTTTGCGGCAGTGGTGATCGTACCGTTTGTCTACGGCGTGTATCTGACATTTACAGACTGGAACGGTGTCTCACAGGTGAAAAACTTTATCGGACTGAAAAACTATATCGGTGTGGCAAAGGACACACAGTTCTGGACGGCACTGCTGTTGACCTTTAAATATGTGATCGTGGTAGTCATTCTCGTCAATGTGATCGCATTCGGTATTGCCTATCTTTTGACACGCGGCATCAAGGGACAGAACTTCTTCCGTGCGGGCTTTTTTACCCCGAACCTGATCGGAGGAATCGTTCTGGGATATATCTGGCAGTTTGTATTTTCCAGAGTATTTGTGAACATCGGTGAAGCCACCGGTATGAAGCTGTTTGAGATCTCCTGGCTGTCGGATCCGGATAAAGCATTCGCGGCGATGGTCCTGGTTACCGTATGGCAGCTGTCCGGTTACATGATCCTCATCTACGTGGCAGGCTTTATGGGACTGAGCGAGGACGTGCTGGAAGCAGCCAGCTTAGACGGCGCAGCCGGCTTTAACAAGCTGCGTTACATTGTACTTCCGCTGATGATGTCTTCTGTGACCATCTGCTTGTTCCTGACACTTTCACGTGCCTTCATGGTTTACGATGTGAACCTTGCATTGACCGCGGGCGGCCCTTACGGCACCACGGAAATGGCAGCAATGCATGTGTATGAGAAGGCATTTACATCCAGACAGTTTGGCGTTGGTCAGGCAGAGGCACTTGTATTATTCGTAGTAGTTGCATGTATCAGTGGACTTCAGGTATATCTGACAAAGAAGAAGGAGGTTGAAGCATAATGGAACAGACCGCAATGATTGGTGGAAGAAAAGCAAAGATCGCACGCTTTTTTGCGATGCTTGGATTGATCGTTATTTTTATCGCATACATGTTTCCGTTTTTGATGGTTGTGATCAACTCCTTAAAACAGAAACGTGACATTATCAAGAGCCCCTTTTCCTGGCTGTTTACGATCAAGGGATTGTCCTTTGACAACTTTGTAAAAGCCTTCACACAGATGGATTTCCTGAACGCATTCAAGAACTCCATGATCGTGACGGTATCTGCAACTGTACTTGTCACACTGCTTGCATCCATGCTTGCTTATTACATCGTGCGCAACAACAACCTGATCTCAAAGATCGTATTTGCGCTGATGGTGGCATCCATGATCATTCCTTTCCAGGCGATCATGATCCCGCTGGTGAGCATTTATGGCGGCACGTTAAATGTGTTAAATCACCGGATCACACTGATCTTTATGCACACCGGTTTTTCCATGGCGATGTCCGTGTTCATGTTCCACGGCTTCATTAAGGGCAATATCCCCATCGCATTGGAGGAGGCGGCATATGTGGAGGGCTGCACCCGCACACAGACATTTTTTACGGTAGTATTTCCGCTGTTAAAACCCATCATCTCAACGATGGTCATCTTAAACGCGATGGCATTCTGGAACGATTTCCTGCTGCCGTCTCTGGTATTGACAGACAAAAAACTGCTGACATTACCGTTATCTACATATAGCTTTTACGGCACCTATTCCGCAGATTACGGAACCATCATGGCAGGACTGTTATTATGTGTACTGCCCATCCTGATCCTGTATCTGGTACTCCAGAAGCAGATCATCGGAGGAGTAGTAGCCGGCGCAGTAAAATAGGATACATACAGAGGGAGGTTTTGGACCTCCCTCCTGTAGAATCAAATCATAGTTTTTGGAGGAGATGAGCCCATGCAGACAGGCTGGAATGAGAAAGACAAGATACATTTAAGAGCACCGAAGGGCTGGATCAATGATCCCAACGGTTTTATCTATTACAAAGGAAAGTACCATTTATTTTATCAGCATTTTCCCTATGCGCCCCGCTGGGCGACCATGCACTGGGGACACGCAGTCAGTGAGGATCTGGTGCACTGGGAACACCAGGATATCGCGCTGTTCCCGACAAAATATGAGGATCAGAACGGCTGTTTTTCCGGCAGTGCCATCGAGCATGAGGGTGTGATGAACCTCTTTTATACCGGTGTTCATTATGATAAGATAAATCCGGAGGATGTTCATCTTGCTTTGGATGATGAATTTCAGTCTGCACAACTGCGGATCACCTCTGAGGATGGGATTCATTTTGACAATTTTCGCGATAAACAGGTGATCATTCCCGCTATCGAGAACGCAGAGATTGGTGACCGGACCCATACGAGAGATCCGAAGGTGTGGAGGGGCAGTGATGCCTGGTATCTGGTGCTTGGAAGCTCTACGGCAGATCGCAAAGGGGAACTGCTGTTTTATAAGAGTATGGATCTTGTAAACTGGGAATTTGTCAATGCCGCGTCAACGGAGGAACCCCTTGGCTGGATGTGGGAATGTCCGGATTATTTTGAGACGGAAGGCGGCGAAGTATTACTTGTTTCTCCCATGGGGATCGGTGCAGAGGGAACCGGGGAAAAGAATCATACGGTGTGTATGAACGTCCGGTTTGATGAGCAGAATTGTTCAATGGAATTTGCAAAAGAGTACCGGTATATGGATTACGGCTTTGATCTGTACGCGCCCCAGTCCACCACCGATGCCGAAGGCAAAAGAGTGATGGTAGCATGGCTACGCATGCCGGTGCCCTTTGAAGAAGGACGGATCGGAATGTATTGTCTTCCGCGTCTGGTAGAAGTGAAAAATGACCATATTTATTTTAAACCGCATCCCAATGTGGAGCAGATGTACAGTCGCAGGATCACGGATATCATGCAGGCAGACCCTGCAGGCTATCGCGTCAGTCTGGACCTGAATGATGGCGAAGGAATCAATGTCGGCGGGTATCAGATCTGGCGACAGGGCAACCGTATCCTTACAGACCGAAGGGAAGTATTTCCCGCGTGTGAGAACCGGGAGAATTTCTGCATGCAGAGCAAAACACCGGAATTAAAGGATGGCTTCCACCTGGATGTGTATGTGAACCGCAATGTGATCGAAGTGTTTGTAAATCATGGCGAGTACGTGATCAGTCATGCGGTATATGGCTGCAAGTGGCAGCTTGAAGCAGCGGAAGAAAAACAAATGGAACTCTATACATTAGCTTAACGAAAACGACGCACCATAGAACAAGAACACATGGAGTACAAAATAGGAGAGAACGATGGCGATCAGATTTGAAGGAAATATATTCCACTTGACAACTGACCATACCTTATACCAGATGGGGCTCGATGCCTTTGGTGTGCTATATCATCTGTGGTATGGAGAAAAAACAGAATGCAGCATGTGTTACCTGTATCATTATCCGGATGTGGGATTTTCCGGAAATCCTTATGAGGCGGGAAAGCTTCGCACATATTCGATGGATACGCTGCCTCTGGAATATGCGACGGAAGGAAACGGTGACTACCGGATCCCGGCAGCAGCGGTCGTAAACAGTGACGGCAGCTGCGCACTGGATCTGCGCTATGAATCTTATGAGATCCGGGAAGGTAAATATGAGATTCCCGGCTTGCCGGCAGTGTATGCGGATGAGGCGCAGGCACAGACCCTGGAGATCCATATGAGGGATGCGGTTTCGGGACTTGCAGTCACTTTGAAATATGGCGTGCTGGAGGCGGATGATGTCATCACGAGGAGTGTCGTCTTTGAAAACCGGGGCGAACAGCCGATCCGACTGACAAGGGCGCATTCCATGTGCCTGGCTCTGCCGGATGGCGCCTGGGACTGGATGCATTTTCACGGCAGACATACGATGGAGCGTCAAATGGAACGAAGAGAGCTGTTCCACGGAATCCAACAAATCGGCAGCACAAGGGGCACTTCCAGCCATCAGCAGAATCCTGCTGTTATCCTGTGTGAGCGTGACTGCACCGAGACAAGCGGATGCTGTATCGGAGCTGCACTCATGTACAGCGGCGGCTTTCAGGCTCAGATCGAGGTGGATCAGATGGAGCAGGTGCGCATGGTGCTGGGTATTGATCCGGAGACATTTTCCTGGACCCTTGCACAGGGCGAATGCTTCTATACGCCGGAGGTGATCCTTTCCTGTTCCACACAAGGCCTCACAAAACTGTCTCAGCAGTTCCACTCCGTGATCCGCAATCATGTGTGCAGGGGCAGCTATCAGTTGTCAGCCCGCCCGGTACTCATTAATAACTGGGAGGCAACCTATTTTGACTTTGATGAAGAAAAAATACTATCTATCGCAAAACAGGCATCGGAACTGGGCATCGATCTGATGGTGCTGGATGACGGATGGTTTGGAAAGCGTGATAACGACTGCTCCGGTCTGGGTGACTGGACGGTGAACGAGCAGAAGCTGAAGGGCGGATTGGGTGCGCTGATCGAAAAAGTCAATGCACTCGGCATGCGGTTCGGACTGTGGTTTGAGCCGGAGATGGTGTCAGAGGACAGCGATCTGTACCGTGCACACCCCGATTGGGCATTGCGTATTCCGGGCAGGAATCCGGTGCGCAGCCGTTATCAGCTGGTGCTGGATCTGTCACGGGAGGATGTGCGGGCGTATCTGTATGAGTCAATCAGTCGTCTGCTGCGGGAGAATCATATTGAGTATGTGAAATGGGATATGAACCGGAGCATCTGTGACTGGTACAGTGCTTTCTTGCCGACGGAGCGGCAGTCGGAGCTTCCGCACCGCTATATACTGGGACTTTATGAACTGTTGGAACGTCTGACGACGGAATTCCCGGATGTGTTGTTTGAGGGCTGCAGCGGAGGCGGCGGAAGATTTGACGCGGGCATGCTCTATTATTGTCCGCAGATCTGGTGCAGTGATGATACGGATGCACACGAGCGTACCTTTATTCAGTATGGAACCAGCTTCTTTTATCCGGTATCGACGGTTGGCTCGCATGTTTCGGCAGTGCCGAATCATCAGACAGGAAGGATCACTTCTCTGGAGACGCGGGGTACCGTGGCAATGGCAGGCAGCTTCGGCTATGAGCTGGATCTGAATCTGCTGAGTGAGGAGGAAAAGCACACGGTTTCCGAGCAGGTGAAACACTACAGACAGATGCAAATGCTGATCCATGATGGCCGTTACTTCCGACTGAGTGATCCCTGCAAGGATGAAATGGCAGCGTGGTCATTTGTCTCAGAAGACCAGTCACAGGTACTTGTACAGGGAGTCATTTACCGTGCTTGTCCAAACACATTGCGCTGCAGACTGCGTCTGCGGGGACTGAATGCGCAGGCTCATTACCGGATCGCCGGTGAAAAGCAGGTGTATTCCGGAAGTGCATTGATGGCGGGAGGCATACTTCTGCCCCGTGCAGCGGGGGATGATGTGTCCTTTGAATTATATCTGGAGCTTGTTAAAAAGGCGTAAAGGAGGATGTTTCAATGAAAAAATATGATGTGGTGGCACTCGGAGAGCTTTTGATCGATTTTACGGAAAATGGTGTCAGCGCACAGGGCAATCCGATGCTGGAGGCAAACCCCGGCGGCGCACCCTGCAACGTGCTGGCCATGTTAAATAAACTGGGAAAAAAGACCGCCTTTATCGGAAAGGTGGGCGATGACAATTTTGGTCACATGCTGGCTAAGACCGTGGAAGAGAGCGGAACGGATGTGACAAATCTGCTGTTTGACAAGAAGGTTGGAACCACCCTTGCATTTGTACATACAAAGGAGGACGGTGACCGGGAATTCAGCTTTTATCGCAATCCCGGTGCAGACATGATGCTGAAAAAGGAAGAGGTCATGGAGGATGTGATCCGCGGGGGCAAGATCTTTCATTTTGGCACACTTTCCTCCACCCATCCCGGTGTGCGGGAGGCAACAAGATATGCCCTTTGCGTGGCAAAAGATGCGGGGCTTTTGATCTCCTTTGATCCGAATCTGCGGGAGCCGCTCTGGGATTCTCTGGAGGATGCCCGTGCGGAGATCGCCTACGGACTGTCCTGGTGCGATATATTAAAGATCTCGGACAATGAGCTGGAGTTCATGACCGGAACGAATGACTATACGAAGGGTGTTGAGATCCTGCGGAAAAGCTATGACATTCCGCTGATCTTTGTGACGCTGGGAAAGGACGGCAGCAGGGCTTATTACAAGGATCTGGTAGTGGAGGCAGCACCTTTCCTTCAAGAGCATACCATCGAGACCACCGGTGCCGGGGATACCTTTGAGGCATGTGCATTAAATTATGTGCTGGAGCACGGACTTGACGGGCTGACGGAGGCGGATCTGAAGGCGTTATTGACCTTTGCGAACGCAGGCGCATCTCTGATCACTACAAAGAAAGGCGCGCTGCGTGTGATGCCTGAAAAAGAAGAAGTCTGCGAGCTGATCAAAGCAAGCGGGCGTTAAAAAGTGTTATACAAAAGTATGTGAATCGTAAGTTTTGAAAAAGTTGGTTTTAGAGGTTGAGAAAGAGTTATGAAGAAAGCAGATATGATGTTTCAGAAACGACTGGAAAAGCACCATGATGAGCTTCGCTGGCTCTACATGGAATTATACGGCAATGATTCTATGTTTGCCGAGCTGTGCGACAATCTGTACCGTTTTTATAACGAGCGCAAGACGGCGTTAAAGGACAGGGATGAAAAGCGTGAGCAGGATCCGGAGTGGTTTAAGAAAACGGATATGCTTGGCATGATGCTCTACATTGATAATTTTGCAGGAAACTTAAAGGGTGTGCAGAAGAAGCTTCCCTATCTGCAGGAGTGCAATGTGAACTGCATTCATCTGATGCCCTTTTTGGATACGTCAAAAGGCCGCTCGGATGGCGGTTATGCGGTGGCGGATTTCAGGAAGGTACGTCCGGATCTGGGTACGATGGATGATCTGGCAAAGCTGGCGGATGCGTGCCATGAAAAAGGCATGAACCTGTGCATGGATTTTGTGATGAATCATACCTCAGAGGAGCATGAGTGGGCGCACCGGGCAAAAGCGGGTGATGGCGAGTATATGAGCCGTTACTTTTTCTACGACAATGACCGCATCCCCAAAGCGTATGAAAGGACGGTTCCGCAGGTATTCCCCACAACGGCACCGGGAAATTTCACCTATTTACCGGAGATCGGGCATTATGTGCTGACCACCTTTTACCCGTATCAGTGGGATTTAAATTATGGGAATCCCCGGGTGTTCAACGAGATGATGTACAACTTCCTGTATCTGGCAAATCAGGGTATGGATGTGATCCGGATCGATGCGGTGCCTTACATCTGGAAAGAACTGGGAACGAGCTGCAGAAACCTTCCACAGGTACATACCATCGTTCGTATGATGCGCATGATCGGGGAGATCGTCTGCCCGTCCGTGGTGCTCTTGGGCGAGGTTGTCATGGAGCCGGAAAAGGTGGTTCCGTACTTCGGGACAGTGGAAAAGCCGGAATGTCATATGCTCTATAATGTGACAACGATGGCCACGACCTGGAACAGTGTGGCGACGGGAGATACCAGACTTTTACGCCGTCAGATGGATATTGTGAACCGTCTGCCCCGGGAATATACCTTTTTGAATTATCTGCGCTGTCACGATGATATTGGCTGGGGGCTGGATTACGACACATTGTCCAAGTGGGGGATGAAGGAAGTGCCCCACAAGCAATATCTGAATGACTATTTTACCGGACGGATCGCAGGCAGCACCAGCTGCGGCGAATTGTACAATGATGATCCGGTTACAAAGGACGCGAGATTCTGTGGAACAACTGCATCCATGTGCGGCATTGAGCAGGCGATCGCAGATGGAAATCAGGCGGCACTTGATGACGCCATCCGTCTGGATGTGACGCTGCACGCATATATGCTGACGCAGTCCGGTATTCCGATGCTGTACTCCGGGGATGAGATCGGTCAGCTGAACGATTACTCCTACCGGGAAGATCCGGATAAAGCGGCAGATTCCCGCTATGTGCACCGGGGTGCATTCCGGTGGGAGCTGGCAAAGAAGCGCAAGGCAAAAACGGGCGTGCAGGGTCAGCTGTTTCAGGCATTGCAGAAGCTGGAGAAGATCCGCAGAGAGGAGCCTGTGTTTGGAGCGGACGCAAACGTGTACACCTATGACGTGCACAACGATTCCATTCTCTGTATCCTGCGAGAAAAAGATGGGGAATTATTCATGGGCATGTTTAACTTTAGCGACAGTGCGCAGACTGCATGGATGCAGGAGAAAGGAACCTTTACGGAGCTTTTGACAGAAAAGCTCATGGAATTAAAAAATCCTGTTCTGCCGCCTCATGGATTTTATTGGGTGAAACGAGGATAGAAATATTTGTTCATATAAGGAGTTGCCGTTTTGCGAGTGGGGATTTCCCGTCGTTAAAGCGGCAGCTTTTTGTCATTAAATATAGCATTTTTGTGTATGTCATGCTATACTGTAAAACCAGTGGATCCTATGGAATGCGAGAAAGGGAGGACACGGATCATGTGTGAAGAAAATGAACGACATAGTTCTTTTGAAAAAATCTATGAGGTCGTGCGTCAGATTCCCCGCGGAAAGGTGGCGACCTACGGTCAGGTGGCGGCGTTGGCGGGGAATCGGCGTTGGGCACGTGTCGTGGGCTATGCATTGCACGTGAATCCGGACCCGGACACGATTCCGTGTTACCGTGTGGTAAATCGTATGGGTGAAGTGTCGGCAGCTTTTGCCTTCGGAGGCGGAAACCGCCAGATTGAATTGTTGGAGGCAGACGGGATCCCTTGTCCGGATGGCGTCGTTGACCTGAAAAAATACCAGTGGACCAGACGGGCATTAGAAGAATTGGAAAGGATGTAGAACAGGCAGACAGAGATGTCTGCCTTTGGCATGTGGTGAAAAAAATGGATTTCGATGCAGTACTGTTTGATATGGATGGCGTGATCTTTGATTCGGAGGTCAAGGTCGTAGAGTGTTGGAAGGAAGTCGCAGATAAGTATGGAATCGAAGATATCGAGTCTCAGTGTCATGCCTGTCTCGGCACGACCAGGGAGATGAGCCGCGCGATCATGTTGGAGCATTATGGGGCGGATTTCCCCTATGATGCTTATAAAAAAGAAATGTCAGATCTGTTCCACAGCCGTTACGGTGGCGGCAGACTGCCGAAAAAGGCGGGTGCGGTGGAACTCTTGCAATATTTGCAATCACATAATAAGAAGGTGGCGCTGGCTTCATCGACAAGACGCGAAATTGTGGAGCAGGAATTGCGCGATGGCGGGCTGATCTCCTATTTTGATGCGGTGATCTGCGGCGACATGGTGCAAAGAAGTAAGCCGGAGCCGGACATTTTTCTGAAGGCGTGCGAAGTGCTGGGGGTTGCGTCGAAGCGCGCTTTCGGTGTGGAGGATTCCTATAACGGTATCCGCGCACTCGCTGCGGCGGGAATTCCGGCGATTATGGTGCCGGACCTCAAAGCTCCGACAGAGGAAATGAAAGAACTGTCTACCGCTATTTTGCCGGATCTGTTTGCGGTGAAGGATTTTTTGAAATAAATCGTTCCGGATTCCGGATACATGAAAAAACAGAGTCATTACGTTAAGGAGGAGATCTGAAAAGATGATAAAAAATGTGATAATGGACATGGGAAAAGTTCTGCTTTCCTATGATCCGCATGTGATCTTAAATAAAGTATGTGAGACAGAAGAAGAAAAGCAGCTGATCCTCGCTAATTTATTTGAAAGTGAGATCTGGCTCATGGGTGACCGGGGCGAGATCACAAATGAGCAGCGTTACGATCTGGCGAAGGAGCATCTGCCAAAGGAACTGCATGGGAAACTGAAGGAGTGCGTGACACACTGGGATATCTGTATGCACCCGATCGCGGGGGCGAAGGAATTCTGTCATCGCTGCCGCGAGAAGGGGTATGGCATCTATGTGCTCTCTAATGCCTGCGATCATTTTTATGACTATTTTCCGAAACATTATGATATGAATTTTTTTGACGGTGTGATGGTGTCCTCTGATGTGCATCTGATCAAGCCGGACACGCGTATCTATAAACTGTTGTGTGAGACCTATGACCTTGTGCCG
>CALZQA010000077.1 GCA_945828315.1 uncultured bacterium
TAGCGTAGCGTCTCGTGGGCTCGGAGATGTGTATAAGAGACAGGTTTTTTATTCCAAAACAGACTTAATGATAGAGAGAAATCGAATTTTTGATTTCTCTCTTTTTTTTTATAATGAGGTCATCAGAAAGGAGGATACACAGATGCAAATATTAGATTTGAGATCTGCAATAGAGACTCACGGATACAAATATGGAGGCGGAAAAGTGAAGGCTTTTACATACGATGACGCCGGAGGATGTTTTTTCAGAAGTGCGTAACACGTTGAAAGAACTTCAGAACGGATGTTCCGATCTCGAAATTTAAAGATCTGTTAAGATTTTCGGCATAGAAAAAAGCCATTTCACAAGCATGATTTTTCGCTTACATCAAAGAAAAAAATGTGACAATCTTAAAAAGAATACAAACAGAAACGACACATGTGGTGCATTGCACGTAATTTCAGGGGATTCAGCCATTGGTGCGTTGGATATTCGGAAAGCTGTTTGCGTCCAATGTTAAAATACCGGAATAGTACCTTGGAAATCATGCGGCAAGTTGCACAAAATACAGATGGCTAATATTTGAGCAAAAAGACGAAATGCATAAAATGCAGTTATTTATAACTTACAAACTTCAAAATTTTGAGGTAAAATATAGTTACAAAATTTGTGGAATATGGAAGGGACAGGGATGGCAATTGGAAAATAGAAAGAGAGATATTTCATGTATAAAATCGGAGATTATGTGGTAAAACCGGGCAGTGGTGTATGTAAAATAGATAATATCATGCATCTGAATATGAGTGGAATTGATAAGAACAGATTGTATTATTTACTGATTCCTATGAATGATGAAAATAGAAAAATATATTGTCCTGTCGATTCATCAGCGCAGCAGATTCGAAAGGTAATGACTTCTCAGGAAGCATATGAACTTATTGATAGAATTCCCGACATACCTGAATTGAATATTTCAAATGATAAATTACGCGATCAGAAATACAGAGAAGTTGTTAAGAGCATTGAGCCTGAATCATGGCTCAGTGTCATAAAGACAACATATTTACGGAAAAAGGACAGACTGGAAAAAGGAAAGAAAAACACCGTCGCAGATGAAAACTATTTGAAGCTCGCGGAGAAAATGCTTTTATCCGAATTGTGTTTGGTTCTTGGAAAGGAAAAAGAAGAGGTAAATAATCTGATTACAGAGTCTGTGAATAGAAGAACGAATTAAGTTAAGCATCTTCAGTTATGGCTTTGCCTTCGAGGGGAAAAACGTTCTGATCGAGAAGTCTTCGTAAAAAGTGAAAAAAGACTTACAAAGAAAAATGATTTGTGATAGAATCTAACATGTAATGAGCAGCCAAAAAAGCGTAAGTCCAATTATGGACTGCGCTTTTTTGCTGCTCATTTTATTATTCATAAAGGAGTGTACGATCACATGAAAGAATTGGATTTAGGAACAGGAAACATTAAAAAGCTTGTAAAGAACTTCTCGGTGCCATGCATCATCAGTATGGTAGTGGCCGCATTGTATAATATCGTGGACCAGATATTTATAGGCTGGAGTGAAGCTGGGGCATATGGAAATGCAGCTACCAATATTGTGTATCCGTTTACTGTGCTGGCGCTGGGGCTGGCGCTTCTTGTAGGAGATGGAGCGGCAGCAGGATTTAGTATCGCTTTGGGAACCGGGGATAAAAAGCAGGCAAACAGAAATATCGGGAACGGAGTGCTCCTGTTAGTCTGCGTGTCTGCTGTCATATGTCTGGTTGGATTTTTATTCAGAACACAGATCCTGGGATTGTTTGGTGGAGATCCACAAGAAACCGTGTGCTATGGATACGCAACAGACTATTTCAGGATCATCTGTGCAGGAATACCGTTTTACATGATCGGACAGGGAATGAATGGTTCGATCCGGGCAGACGGGTCACCGAGATATGCAATGGCCTGTACCCTTGCCGGGGCGTTCACAAATCTGATCTTTGATCCGGTTTTGATCTTTGGGTTCGGAATGGGTGTAAGAGGCGCAGCGATCGCAACCGTAATGGGGCAGGTACTTACTTTTGTTATGAGTATTTTCTATGTAACAAAGGCGAAAAACTTCTGCATTGATCCTGCGTCCATCAAACCGGATGTATCTACGATCAGCAGGGTCATATCTGTAGGTATGGCTTCTTTGATCGTTCAGCTGTCGATCGTGGTTATCATAGCTGTCAATAATAATCTGCTTACGAAATATGGTTACGATACCTTTGCAAGCACAGGAGAAGCCTTTGGAGCAGTCATACCTCTTGCGGTTGTCGGGATCGTCATGAAAGTATTCGGAATCGTGATCTCCATTGTGATCGGTATCAGTTTAGGCGGACAGCCGATCATTGGATTCAATATGGGTGCCGATCATATGGAACGCGTAAAGGAGACGATTCAGCTTATCACAAAGTACGTTCTGCTGGTTGGAATCGTTGCATTTCTGATCTTTGAAATCGTTCCTGACGCGATCATTATGCTATTCGGAAGTCATAACACGGCGGAGTACATGGAGTACGCAAGATTATGTATCCGGATCTTCCTGGGTGGCATTATTCTGACGTGCTATATTAAGTCTGCGGCGATCATCCTGCAGTCTATGGGAAACAGCATGAAATCAACGGTGCTTGCGTTGCTTAGGGATGTGATCATATTTGTTCCGGCGTCGATCATCCTTGCAAGCCTTTCAAAAAGTATCGTTACGATGCTTTGGGCGGCAGTGATCTCGGATATCATAGCTGCGATCGTAGGATTTTTATTTGTGCGGTCAGAGCTTCATGACAGATAGTTACGGTAAGCTTTTTGTGGAAAAAATTTCAATTAACATGTAACTGACTGTTTTAAAAAGAATGCAAGAAAAATATATATTGGAATAATGGGCGATTTGTGTCATATTATATAATGAGTGCAAACGAGTCAACATGCTTGCATGATTGACGAGTGACGAATGTTGATCGTGACTGGTTTTGCCACTATATAGTGACAGATAGGAGGAAACAAAAATATGACATTGGTAGCTTTTTACGGGATATTTATCCCTTTTTTGGGAACAAGCCTCGGGTCGGCATGCGTTCTTTTTATGAAAAATTCCATGAGTGATATGTTAAAGCGGATCCTTGAAGGTTTTGCGGCGGGAGTGATGGTGGCGGCATCTGTGTGGAGCCTTTTGATCCCGTCTTTAGAACAGGCAGAAAGCATGGGAAAGTGGTCATTTGTGCCGGCGGCAGTCGGTTTTTGGCTGGGCATCCTATTCCTGCTTTTTTTGGATCATGTGATTCCGCATTTACATATCGGAAGTGAAGAAGCGGAAGGACCGAAGACAAAACTGCAGAAAACGACGATGCTGCTTCTGGCAGTCACGCTGCATAACATTCCGGAAGGAATGGCGGTGGGTGTCGTGTTTGCAGGCTACATTTCCGGGAATGCAAGCATTTCTGCCATGGGAGCGCTGACGCTGGCGATCGGAATTGCGATCCAGAACTTTCCAGAGGGTGCGATCATTTCGATGCCTCTGCGGGCGGAGGGTGTCGGGAAAGGAAGAGCCTTTGCAGGCGGTGTACTCTCCGGCATCGTGGAACCGGTGGCAGCCTTTCTCACGATCCTGGCGGCAGGGGTGGTCGTGCCGGTACTTCCGTATCTACTCAGCTTCGCGGCGGGAGCCATGCTCTATGTGGTAGTGGAAGAGCTGATCCCCGAAATGTCAGAGGGGAGCCATTCAAATATTGGCACGATTTTCTTTGCAGTAGGATTCAGCATCATGATGATACTGGATGTCGCGCTGGGTTAGGATAAGAATGCAGGAATTGTTGAAAAAAAGTATCAGGAAGCAATCTTGCAAATGATGAAAAGGTAAAATGATGCGAAAAGACATCATAACCAAACGGGAGTGTGAAAAGGAAATTGTGTCGCAGATGATAGCCCTTTATTGCAAAAGGAAACATGGAAACAGATTTCAAAGGTGAGGTCGTGAAAATATTTCTTGACAGTGGTTTTACCTACTCCACTTGGACCGAGTAATCCAATGATTTCTCCTTTTTTTACGGTAAGAGATATTCCTTTCAGAACTTCCTTTTCTTTGTAGCTGTGATAAATTTCTTTCATTTCGATAATATTTTTCATCTCTTTTTACCTCCATGAGACATAGCTTACAGGAGAAGCGTGATGACTACAATAGCACTTGATGCAAATTGCTAATATGGAAACATGAGTTGCCCGATTTACAGAAAACAGTAATTCATCAAGATGGTTGAAAGTATTGAAAAACGGTAAAATAATAAAATTACGGTAAAATAGTGGAAATAAAACGGTTGACAAATGGATGCCTCCTGCGTATAATTGGTGTAACAGTTCATACAAGCGACACGTGTCCCGCTGACGGACATAGCGAGAACATGTAAGCGAGCGATATGTACACAGGAGGTATTTTTATGACGATTCAGGAGATGAAGGAGAAGAAGCAGGAAAAAGGCTACACGTATGCACAGATCGCGGAATTGTCCGGTGTACCGCTTGGCACCGTGCAGAAGATCTTCTGCGGTGAGACCGTAAGTCCGCGCTATGATACCCTGATGGCGCTGGAGTCTTTGTTTAAGGAACAGCCGGTTCTTCGCGAGTCGTCTGCCTATCAGGCGCATACGCAGGGCAGCTATACGATTGATGATTACCGCAGTCTGCCGGATGACCAGCGGGTGGAATTGATCGACGGATACTTTTATGAGATGAATGCCCCTACGATCTATCACCAGCTGATCGGCGGCGAAGTGTATCGGCAGATCGCGGGATTTATTAAGGAGAAGGGCGGCGACTGTCTGCCCTTTATCGCGCCCGTGGATGTTCAGCTGGACTGCGACGAGCACACCATGGTTCAGCCGGATGTAGGGATCCTGTGTGATCGGGAGAAGATGCGCAGATGGGGCATCTATGGGGCCCCGGACTTTTTGCTGGAGGTGATCTCACCCTCCACCGGGCGTAAGGATTACACGAAAAAGCTGGAGAAATACATGAATGCCGGGGTACGGGAATACTGGATCCTCGATCCGTACCAGAGCAAGCTCCTCGTATATTTTTTCGAAAGTGAAGTGTGTCCGGTGATCTACGGACTGGATCAGCCCGTTCCGGTAAATATCTATCACGGAGAACTTACCATTGATTTCTCCAGTCTCACAGAGTGGTTTGAGATCGAAGCAAAGGGTGAGTAAATCGTACCGCTGTCATGCAAGCTTAATGTTGCATTGATAGATTTTTTTGAGTGTGCCAGATATAAATAAGACATGAATAGATAAAGTGGAATTATTTAAAAATTTTACTTACATTAAAAAAACAGATATGTTATAATCGCATAGAAAAATAAAAAAACATAAACGACACATGTAGTGCTTGGCACGTAAATCTGATCACGGTACATATGTAATCTTTGGGATGTCCTGTGAACGGATCTGCGAAAGGCAAGGGCGGCATGTGTTTTTTTATGTCAAAAAAGGAGACAAGATTTATGCCAAGAAATCAAATTCAGAGAATGGTATTTGCCTTTCTCACAGTATTAGTAACAGTTCATGGGTATGTATTTTATAGTTTGTATGTAGTAAACGGCAATACCCTGATGCAGGTGACGGGAGCAGACAGTGTTCTCCATGCGATTGATACGCAAGGCGGAGTTTATATGTTTGGAAGAATGCTTCCGATTTTGGGAGTGATTATCATCGAATTTGTATGCGCATATGCACTGGAGTGCTTAGTTGGGAGTCCGGTGTCATTTAAGCTGGCGTGCAAAATGCTTGATTCGGGAAAGAATCACCCCATGATTTTTGAAACAGTGATTATTAGCTGTACAGTATTGATCATGTGCCCTGCAATGAGCTTTTTGGCCGCATGGATGTATTATCCATATTATGCAGGATTCCATATTTTAACATTGCTTGCAAATTGGGTAAAGCTGGTATGCTTTAATTTCCCATTTGCGTTTTTTTCGCAGATTTTCTTTATTCAACCTCTTGTGAGATGGGTATTTGGGAAGATTTTTTCTTCTAATTCAAAACAATAGTTGTTTGTTTTGCCGGAATTTTACCTGGGTGAAGAGGTACATATTTCCTTGACCCAGTCTACCAATGTTCCGGTAGTTGTACCTTCATTGCTGCCATGACCCATTGCCCATACAAATGAGAATTTTTCTCCAAAAGCCTACTTGATTCTATTATAATGTTATGATATTCTAATTTAGGTTAGAGAAGCCTAACACAGAAAAGACTAATATACATCAAGGAGAAAATTATCATGGATAAAGTTTATGTTATTTATTGGACACAGTCAGGAAACACGCAGGCGATGGCAGAGGCTGTTGGTAAGGGAATCACAGATGCAGGAAAAGTGGCAGTCGTTGTCCCGGTGGGAACGGTTTCTGTGGAGGATTTAAAAGATGCGGCAGGCTTTGCACTGGGATGTCCGGCGATGGGCGCAGAAGTGCTGGAGGAATCCGAGATGGAGCCTTTTGTCTGCGAAGTGGAAGCAATCGCATCCGGAAAGACCATCGGCTTGTTCGGATCCTATGGATGCGGTGATCGAGCGTCTGACAAACCGCCTGGTGGCAGAAGCGGCGCTGATCGTACGGAACCGTGAACTGCCGTTTCTGGAGCGCCTGACAAAAGCAGTCATGTCTTTAAACGTGGAATCGCAGCTTGGGCTTGAAGTCATGGAACAGGTGCATCGCCCGCAGAACGCGCTGATGCATCAGAAGATGCAGCAAATGCTCCTTTCAGGCATTAATCCTCTGTTCACCGGGCTGGTGGAGGAGGGGATCGACCAGGGTATTTGCCATACAGAGCACCCTTCGGGTGCTGTGGAGATGACGATGCTGTATGCAAATACCGCTTTCGATGAGCTTAATATGTCGGATCTGAGTGAGGAACAACGCCGGGAGAAGATGGCGGCATTTATCTACAACACGGAACGGCTTTTTGGCATGGAGAAAGGCAGTCTGCAGGAAGCGATCATGGAGATCTTTGCGGCCAGCAGACTGGACTGATCTTTATTTTTTGATCATTAACCGACAGATAGTCGGTCGGCATGATAAAAAGGAGAGGAGCATTTTATGGAAAAGAAGAAAAACAACAAAAATTTTAACCGTTTTTTACTGCTGTGGTCAGGGGAGCTGGTGTCGGCGATCGGAGGAGGACTGACGAGCTTTGGTCTGGGTGTGTATATCTTTCAGCAGACAGGGAGCGCAGCGGATATGGCGCTTGTCACACTGCTTGCATTTCTGCCGACACTGCTCTTAAGTGTTCCCGCAGGGGTGTTGGCAGACCGGTATGACAGGCGGCTTTTGATGATGCTGGGAGATGGCTGTTCGGCACTGGGGATCCTCTATATTTTGCTCTGTATGCAGCGCGGTGGGGCGAGTCTGGCTGAAATCTGCATGGGAGTGACGGTGAGTTCGGTGTTTTCATCACTTTTAGAGCCTTCCTATCGTGCGACGGTGACCGACCTTTTGGATGAGGAGGAATATTCCAGAGCCAGCGGAATGGTGAGTCTGGCGGGCAGTGCCAGATATCTGGTGTCCCCGATACTCGCCGGTGCGCTTTTGGTTGTGGCTGATATCCGTCTTTTGCTTGTCATTGATGTATGTACATTTGTGCTTACGGTGATCTGTACCGGAGTGGTGCGCAATGGTCTGGCAGTGAAGCAAGCTGGGGAAAAAGAACCGTTTTTTACAGCGTTTCGCATTGGCTGGCAGGCGGTCACGGAAAAGAGAGGCGTGTCGATCCTGATCATTGTGTCTTCCGTAATGACCTGCTTTATGGGTGCGTTTCAGATATTGGCGGAGCCCCTGATCCTGGATTTTGCGGACAGTGCAACGCTGGGAGTGGCGGAGACGGTCTGCGCCTGCGGCATGCTGGTGACTGGTCTGTTTTTGGGGATGCGTGGGATCAAAAAAGGCTATGTCCGGATTTTGTCTGCATCGCTATGTATCGCGGCGATTGCAATGGTCATTTTTGGACTGAAGGAAAATATTTATCTGATCTGTGCTGCCGGATTTCTGTTTTTCGCAATGTTGCCCTTTGCGAATAACTGCCTGGATTATCTGGTCCGGACAAATATCGCGGATGAGCTGCAGGGCAGAGCCTGGGGACTGATCGGATTTCTCTCGCAGATCGGATATGTGGTTGCGTACGGATTGGCAGGTAATCTTGCAGACGGGATCGGAGCGCAGATGCAGATCGGTGTCGGACGAGGGGCTGCGGCGGTGATCATGGTATCCGGAGTATTTCTTGCAGTAATCGCGTTGTCTGTCTGCCGTATCCGTGCAGTGCGTGAACTGGAGCATGCGGTGCAGGAGTAATGGCGCGGGAAGAATGGGAATTGTCAAGACGTAAAGTGGTTATGAAAGGAGCTTGGATGGGAGCGATGAGAAAACGCATGATCTGGAATGACATCCCAGATGAATTCCATGATGTCGTCCTCAAAGCGCTTTCTCGTGAGTGCGGCAGACTATGAGCGGCTCAAAGCGATGGGAAGCGAGGAATACCTGATCGAGTTTCTGCTGGATGCGGATGCCGGTGATTTTGCAACTGCATATACGGATGCGGGACTGCCCGCAAACGGTCCGGCGGTAACAAAACCACTGATCCGCATGATGAATGTGCTTTCGGACGGGTTGATGATACTGGTCATTCTGCTGGCCAGCATCGTTCTGGTGCTGATCGCGATGCTTTGCATCCGCTTTACACTGCTGACACAGCTGGAGGCGGACCGGAGGGAGATCGGGGCGATGAAGGCGATCGGTATAGGCAGGAAACAGATACGAACGATTTATTTTTCAAAATATGTGATGCTTTCCGGGCTGGGCGCGCTGGCGGGGCTGGTACTTGCGCTGGTGACAGAAAGCAGGGTGTCCGCGCATATGCAGGAATTGTACGGAGCACCGGAAAAGAAAGCACTGCAGCTTCTGGCGGACGCAGGCATCAGCGCGAAGGCGGTAGATATTCAAAAATATGTGGAAAATACTTACGGGCAGACCATTCGGGAGGTTCGAATGGCAGCCGTTGTCGCGCTGATCGTCGCAGTTCTTGTAATGCTTGTAGTTGTTGTTCTGTTCACGAGGCTTTTGGTGGCAAAGGATCGCAAAGATATTTCTCTGCGAAAAGCGATCGGTTTTTCTTCAGAAAAAGTCCGGGGTATTTACCTGGCTCGTTTTGCTCCGGTTGCGGGCGGTGGGATGGTAAATAATGGCGTTTTTTGCAAAACCCACATTGCGTGATGGAAAAAAATATGGTATTCTCATGATACAATGAGCGCAAGTGAGTCAACATGCTTGCATGATTGACGAGCGGCGAATGTCGATCATGTGCAGTTTTTGCACATGATATAGTGAGCGAATATATGTGGGGAGGGCATTATGGACTGTCAGGCTAAGATCAAAGAATTAAGAGGAGAGACCGGCTTAAACCGGAAAGCGTTTTGTGAAAAATTTGAGATTCCCTATCGTACGGTTACGGAATGGGAGCGGGGGACACGTAACGCCCCGGACTATGTGCTGCGTTTGCTGGAGTATTATATCCGGACGGAAAAGCTTTTGGCGGAGCTGGGACAGAAATAGATCAGTGCAATGTAAAGAGGCACCCTTTGTGGGGTGCCTCATATTTTTTCGGTAAAGAGCAGGTAAACGTCACGATTGCCGCAGCTCCTGAATCAGCTCCTGAATCCGCATGCGGATCTTCGTGCGGCGGATGCCGGTGTAGCCCACCAGTTCTGCCATGCGCATCAGATATTCATGACATGCATGGGACAGCTCCGGACGCCGGATCTCCAGCATGAACGGAGTTTCGGAATTACTGATAAGGAGAGTCAGACCGGATTCGCTGGCAAACAGATTGTAGTCCTGGCGTTCCATGGGATTTACCGGAACAAAATGATAATTTTCGTATTTATCCATCAGCTCCAAAATGTGTTCCAGATGCATGGCGTAGGTTTCTGGTGTGTACACGGGATGAGAATCCTGCAGCTTGTAGTCTGTGGCGAAAAGTATCCTCCCGGCGCGGACATCCGCAACTGTTGCGAGGGGACAAAGCTCGATAAAACCGGTGCGGGCGATCTTTTCTTCAAACAATTCAGCATCATCACGGTCCATCTCCAACGTTTTTTTCCAGACGGAGTCTTTCGTGTTGCGGATATATTCATCCAGCAATTTTCGCGGCATCGTATAGGGAGAAGGTTTACTGACCTTATGGATGGCCGGGCTGCTGTCATTTAAAAACTCGCGGAAGCAGGTGATGAATTCCTGCGGATCTGTGTGCGTGTTGAGTGCCGGGCGGCACAGCGCCAGCTCCTGATGAAACTGTGTATCAAAAGCGTTTACGAGTTGTCTGTCGGTGGAGGTGACTGTGATCAGATCCGTCTCGTCGCCGATGCTTGTGGTTGCCTGCACACATAGTCCGGGCAGGAGAATGAGGCTGCGCCGGTACAGATTGTCGCGCAGTCTCGGATAGTAGTAGACCTTTGCCTGTCCGGAGGCGTAGATGGGCAGCCAGTAGCGCAGGGACTCCACATAACGGTTCATAAAGTTCAAAGAAGGCATGATGTGGTAGAGTGTACAGCCTCGCTGGAAGATCGTGGTCAGAGCGGCAGAGAACTCGTCCATGAATTGATAGTCTTCAAACAGCCATTCCAGATTGACATCCGACACAAAGTAGATAGAGGATCTCGGGTCGATCTGTTTGGCAATGTTGATGATATAGCGTGTTGCCTCGCGTTTTCCCTCGTTACCGTAGAAAAACTGTGTTTGTCCTTCGCCTTGTATTGGAGGATATGTAAGAGGACCTTCGGATGGCAGATCGGGAGCCGGTGGGATCTGGGCGATATTTTCCAGTACCCGTTCCAGTACGGGGGTATCGCCCCGCATCCATTGGTACAGGTAGCCGACCAGCGTTTCCGTTGGCATGTGGGAACGCAGCTCCGGCTTTTCCAGCATCTCCGCCAGCGCGTGAAACTGAAAGTCCGCAGAGCATCGTCTCGCAAAAAAGGAGGCCATGTTACGGATATGGTCGTGGTTGCGCGGTGTCTTGCGCTTGCCGCTTCGCAAAAGACTGATCAGGGACCGGTCAACAGATATCCCTTCTGCAAGTTCTTTGTTCGAAGTATTCGTGATATTCATCAAAAAATTCAGCTTATTGGAGAATTGCATGGAAACCGCCTCCTGTGTTGTCATTTATGAATACATTATAGTAAAATATGTAACTTTATGCAATGGAAATGTCACTTGAAATGACACGTCATTTCCGGTGACAAATGTGGGATTTTCTTGTAATGACAGAAAAATATTGTTATGATTGATAATGGTTTAAAGGAAAAAAGTGACATATCTGTTTGCGAGGAACACCGAAAATGACAAATAAGTTGTCACTTTTTGAAATATATACAAAGGAGATACACATGGATTTAAGAGAATGTTACGAGTCTTTCGGAGGAAACTATGAGGATGTCAGATCACGTCTGATGAAGGATGAGCTGATCCAGCGGCTGGTCATTAAGTTTCTGTCAGATACGAGTTATGAAAAGCTCTCAGCAGCAATGGAGCAGGCGGACTACGGAGAGGCATTCCGGGCAGTACATACGTTAAAGGGAGTCAGCCAGAATTTAAGCTTCGACTGCCTGAGCAGGTCCACCGAGGCATTGACGGAAACGCTGCGCAGATGGGAGAGTGAGCCTGTAGACAAGGAGAAATGTGCGCAGCAATATCAGCAGGTATCTGCGGATTATGAAGCTGTGACCGGCGCGATCCGCATGCTGCAGTGATCAGACACACCGGATGATTGAGAGAATAGGAAAAGAATGGAAAAGATCAGAACACAGCTAATAAACAGTGGGTTTACGCAGGATCAGATCGAGGAGATCAAGACCGGATTTGATGAGGGTCTTGATATTACTGCCTATGCGGATAAAGAGTTTCTTGCCATCCAGATGAGGCAGATCCGATTCGGGCTGGAGATGGGGCTGGATGTCAGCGTTTATGCAGACCCAAGATATGACTGGTTTCAGATGGAAGAGATCCGCAAAGGGATCATGGGAGGGTTGCAGATTGAACTGTACGCCTCACCGGAGATTTCTTATGACAAGATGAAGCAGATCCGTCTGGGGCTGTGCGATGGGCTGGATCTGTCACCGTTTCAGCATCTGGGGGCAGGTATCTTAAAACAGCTGCGACTTGCATTAAAGAACCATGTCAAGATCGTCCCGTATATTAATGAGGGTTATGATATGGAACAGCTGGAGGCGATCCGCGAAGCGCTGGAAAAGAAGGTGGACATCGTGCCATATCTGGACAAGCGGTTTCGGGGGATATGTATCAGGGAGATCTGTCTGGGACTGGGGCACGGTCTGGATGTCTCC
>CALZQA010000078.1 GCA_945828315.1 uncultured bacterium
AAGCTATCCAAGATTCCGCACCTTGAAATCCCGCTCTGCCTCGCGGCGCGCATCCTTTTTGGCAATATCCTGTCGCTTATCATAAAGCTTCTTGCCTCGCGCAAGCGCAATCTCCACTTTTACACGACTGCCCTTAAAATACACCTGCACCGGAATGAGCGTATAGCCCTTTTCCTTAATCTTTCCCAGCAGCCGCATGATCTCCTTCTTATGCATCAGCAACCGCTTGGGACGCATGGGATCTTTGTTGAATATGTTGCCTTTCTCATAAGGGCTGATATGCATACCATAAATGATGACTTCACCGTTTTCGATATGGATAAATGCCTCCTTGATACTGCAATGGCCCTGGCGCAGGGACTTGACCTCCGTCCCGTGCAGTTCCACGCCTGCCTCAAAGGTTTCCTCCAAAAAGTAGTCATGCCTTGCTTTTTTGTTATTTGCAATCAGTCTAAAGTTTGATGCTTCTTTTGCCATAATCCGCTTTCTTATTCCTCCGGTTTATACAGATGACGAGGAATACCGTCTACCATGATTGGTGATACGTCGCCCTGTATCAACGGACGCACGTAGTTGACAAATTCCTCTGTCACATAATCTCCTTCTTTGTTCAGCCACTCTCTGGGAACAAGCTTCTCATCATTTGCGATCTTATGCACATCCTTGACTTCTGTCGTACTCTGATAAGGATCATCCGATGTACGCACGATCACGACCATTTTTCCGGAATCCCCCTCGTCTGCCGCTTTAACTGCAGCACCTCCGACCTGATACGCCTCCAGAATATCCACACGGGAGGACAGATGAGACGCCGAACGCTGTAATGTACTCAGCTCGATCGCACGCGTCTTGCAGCCCAGCTCACCTGCAATAAAGCTGGCCAGATAGCTCGCTGTACCTGACAGCTGCTTATGTCCGAATGCATCTACAAAATCGATGCTGGATCCATATTCGCAGACATACTTTCCGTCTGCCGTATGGATACCCTCAGAGACCGCAACCACTACCGAGCTCTTCTTTTCCAGACGCTTTGCCACTTTTTCCTTGAAATTCTGAAAATCAAACGGGATCTCAGGCAGGTAGATCATATCGGGACCGGAGCAATCCTCACCCTTTGCCAGCGCCGCTGCACCCGTCAGCCAGCCGGCATTTCTTCCCATGATCTCCACGATCGTCACCACGCCCTTATCATAGCGCAGGCAGAAGCTGTCGCGAATGATCTCTTTGACAGAAGTGCCAATGTATTTTGCCGCACTACCGTAACCGGGTGTATGGTCCGTCAATGCAAGGTCATTATCAATTGTTTTCGGGCAACCGATAAAACGGATCGGACTGCCTGTAATGATGGCATAATCAGACAGCTTTTTGATCGTATCCATCGAATCATTACCGCCGATATAGATAAATGCCTCAATATCCAATTTCTCCAGAAATGCAAAGATCTTCTCATAGACTGACATGTCCTCGTGAATACCGGGCAGCTTGTATCGGCAGGATCCCAGATATGCAGACGGTGTCCGCTTTAAAAGTTCCGCGTCCAGCTCGTTTGTGATACGTGTTGAGAGATCGATATACTTCTCCTCCAGCAAGCCCTGAATACCATTCAGCATACCATAAACTTTCTTTGCTCCACGGTCCATCGCTGTACGGTATACACCTGCGAGACTTGAGTTGATGGCTGCGGTCGGTCCCCCTGATTGTCCGACGATTACATTTCCCTTCATACCTTTTCCTCCATTTCATGAAATATATGTTTTTATTATACGGCTTTTACCCCCTATGATTCACACTTTCGGAGCGGGAATCAATTTATCCATCTTCAGAATATGGCGTGTCAGCCATGCAAACAGGAAATCCAGCATATCCTCCACAAACTCCAGCCGGTTTTCGGCGTTTTCCGCCTCATCCTTATCCGCGAGCTTCGCCAGAAATACTCCGTGCGCGCGTCGCTGCGCCTCCAGACCAGTATAGTCAATGGACTCCATGTACTCTTCTTCATGGGAGAAGTGATAGTTCGTGTAGTCCTCCAGTTCATCCATGATCCCCATAAAACTGTCATAGTCCAATTCACCGTCTTTGCGCTCTGCGAGATAATATGCACGTCCGATGATCTCAAACAGCTTTGCATGTTCCTTATCTACCTGCGGAATATGCGTCCAGTACATCTCCGTAAAAGCGCAGATATCGTCAACCTCCTCCGCTTCCTTATCCGCAGTATTCCATACATGTCCGATCAGCGTGTCACTGCCCAGAATGTGCTGGTACAGCCATTTGGTCAAAAACAGGATCATATCCTCCAGTATCTTCCGTTTTTCCTCCGAGTTCAGATCCTGCAGATCGATATTTTCGATCTTTTTCACAAACGATACATGTGCCTTTTTCTGACGCTCCAGTTCCGGATCATCGTGTTCCTCCATATATGCCTCCTCATGGGCAAAATGGTTGGCACCATACTCCCTCAGCTGCTCCAGATAATTTTCCAGCTGATGTCTCTCTTCATTCACATCCAGATTCTTTTGCAGCGTCTCCGTGATCCGGTTCATGATACTGAACAAAAACTCATGCTCACTGTCAATCTGTGGAATGCCTGTTTTACAATCCTCTGTAAATTGAAACATAACTGATCCTCCTTCTGCACTGATAAAAAAAGCAGGCGCATCCAAAGGCGAACCATGTTCGCAAGCGCCTGCGCAGGTCATCAGGACTCTTCCCACCTCCGGTGGGTCCCTCCTCATGACAAGATATGGACCAGACGGGAGTTGAACCCGTGTCCAAAGACCTATCCCCTGTACTTCTACGAGCGTAGTCGGTTTTTTAAGATTCCCTCTGCCACCCGGGAACAGACACCCTGATGGTTTTGGTAGCTTCATGATACGCCCAGATGCTCAAAGCTTTGCAACTGTCGTTTCCTACATGGATGAAGCCCGGGTCCGGTCGTGTAGGTGCGTCCGGTCGGACTACTGCCAAATCTTAGGCAGCGTAAGCTAATTTATTATTGTTAGCGTTTAATTTTAATTTTGGAATTTGACGCATCCCGTGCGGCTCGCTTCTCCAGCTTCAAAGCCCCTGTCGAAACCATTACTGGCCCGTTACTTTCAGACAGTAACTAGTATACCACATGTTGCTGTCTTTTTCTATACAAAATATCTAAACTACTCGTTCAATTTCGATCACTTTCAACATCATCCACAGGATTTCTGACTCACTGCCCCTAAATCACGGAGCAGCAAGTTCAAAGTCAATGGTGCGCATAAGCTCATCAGTGCCGACGACAGTGACCTCCACGATCTGTCCGAGCTTGTAACGATTGCCGGTCACTTCCCCAACCAGCTCATAGCTCTCCTCCACATAGTGATAGAAATCGTCACGCAGCGCCGTCACATGCACCATTCCCTCGATCGTATCCGGAAGTTCCACATACATGCCCCACGCCGTTACCGACGAGATCACTCCGGTAAAGTTCTCTCCGATATGCTCTGACATATACTGTACCTTTTTCAGCTTCACGGTCTCCCGTTCTGCTTCCTCCGCACGCCGCTCCCGCTCGCTGGACTGCTTTGCGACCTCCGGAAGAATCTTTTCATAGTGCTCCTTTTTCTTATCATCCATGCGCCCCCTCAGGCGGTCCTTGATGATACGGTGGATCTGAAGATCCGGATAACGCCGGATCGGTGATGTGAAATGGCAGTAATATTTTGCCGCCAATCCGAAATGTCCGGTGCATTCCGGCGTATATTTTGCCTGCTTCATTGAACGCAGCGTCAACCGGCTGATCAGAGTTTCCTCCGGCGTATCCTCTATTTTATCCAGCAGCTTCTGCAACTCCTTCGGATGAAGTTCTCCGCCATCCGTGTGGAGATTGTAACCGAAATTGTTGATAAAGGCAGTCAGCTTTTTGATCCGGTCCGGATCCGGCTTTTCATGCGTCCGGTAGACAAAAGGCAGTTCCTGCCAGAAATTGTCCTCCGCCACGGTCTCGTTGGCGATCAGCATGAAGTCCTCGATGATCTTTGTCGCCACATTGCGCTCATAGGGCCTTATCTCTACCGGAAAACCGGTCTCATCTAATATAACCTTTGTCTCCGGGAAATCGAAATCGATACTTCCGCGCTTTTTGCGCTTTGCCCGCAGGATCGACGCAAGCTGTTCCATCTGACGGAACATCGGCACAAGCCTTTCATAACGCGCCGTCTCCTCCTCATCATGCAGCGTCAGGATCTTGTTGACGCTGGTGTAGCTCATGCGCGCATCCACGTTGATAACAGTCTCTGCGATCTCGTAGTCAATGACCTGTCCCTTCGGGTTGATCAGCATGATACAACTCAGTGCCAGCCGGTCTTCACCTTCGTTCAGTGAACAGATCCCGTTTGAGAGTGTATGCGGGAGCATCGGGATCACGCGGTCCACCAGATAAACGGATGTTCCGCGCTCCAGTGCTTCCGTATCCAATGCGGAATGCTCCTGCACATAATTTGATACATCCGCGATGTGTACGCCGAGGCGGTAATTTTCACCCTCCATGGTCAACGAAACCGCATCGTCCAGATCCTTTGCATCCTCCCCATCAATGGTCACCATCTGCACGTCGCGCAGATCCTTACGGCCTGCCATGTCAGCCTCGCTAACCGGTTTTCCCACGCGCACTGCCTGATTTAACACTTTTTCCGGGAACTCGGTCGGCAGTTCATAGTCTTTCGCGATCGCAAGGATATCCGTCCCAGGATCATTGATGTGACCGAGGATCTCCACCACGCGGCCTTCCGGCTTCTTTCCGTCTCCGCCAAACTCTGTCAGTTCCACCACAACCTTATGTCCTGCTACCGCACCCATCGAGTGCTCCAACGGGATAAAGATATCCTCTGTAAAACGCGCATTGTCCGGCACAACAAAGCCAAAGGTTTTGCTGGCCTCATAAGTGCCCACGACCTGCGTCTTTCCGTGCGCGATCACTTTCAGAACTTTTCCCTCTCTGCGCTTTCCCTGAGGGTTCGCAGTGATCTGAACCTGCACGGTATCATTGTGGATCGCGCCTCCGCGGTCATCCTTTCCGATAAAGATATCCTCGTCCTCACCTTCCACGCGTACAAAGCCAAAACCTCTTGCATTGCTCTCGAAAACACCGGTAAGTGTATGGGACTGCGCCTTTGCGTATTTCCCTTTTTTGGAGACCTCTACCTTTCCCTCTGCCACAAGCGCATCCAGCACCTCCTGAAGCTCCGCACGGCTGCTTTTAGGGATGTCCAGCAGGATCGCAATCTCCTTGACCTTCATCGGAACATAAAGGTCATCGCAGATCAGGGCGTAGATCGTATTTTTTCGTTCTTCAAATTTGTCCATTCCTTCTCCTTATAATACAAAAGGAACTGCCATATCAGACAGTTCCCATTTCTTTTTATCTTATGATAAGCTTCCGATGTTCAGTACACAGGAAATCACGATAAATAAAATGACCAGCACTCGCGTGATTTTTACCAGAATGCCTTCCATGGAGCGACCCTTGTTCTTGCTCCAGTAGGTATCTGACGCTCCCGCGATGGCTCCAAGTCCTGCGGACTTTCCTTCCTGCATCAGAATCAAAACTGTCAATGCGATACATATGATAACTAACACGATTGTTAATATTGTCTTCAAAACTGCCACGATTTACACCTCCTATTTCTTCCTGATTTCTAAAACTTACTCACAACTTCTAAAAGTATAACACAGTTGATTTTTGATTTCAACTATTATTTTTCACACAAGTGTGCTATGTTTAATCTAAGAAAGATTACAGACAGCGGCCCGCATACACCATACACAATGTGAGAAAGGATGGATTTCATGCAAAATCAGCAAAAGAAGACGCTTCGACGCATCCGGCATGTCCTTGTCATCCTGCTGCCGGTTCTGGTTCTCTCACTGGCAGCACTTCTGATCGCAAACATATATCTCAACCGGAATCAGACAGATCCCAGCGATCCTCCTGCGGACACGGCCATAACTGCTGACCTTACCATTCCCGCACCGACGGATACTGACACAGACGATGGTATCGAAGACACAGGTACTGCCTCGCAGACATCCGGCGAAACGGCGATGCAGGAGCAGCGGCCGGAACCGGAGCCGGAGATTGAGGAAGAACCCGTTACCATGCTGTTCACCGGCGATGTCCTGTTGTCCGATTATGTTCTGAGCAACTATAAAAACAGCGGAATTGACGGTGTACTCTCGCCGGATCTGCTGGATGAACTGCGAGGCGCCGATATCACGGTCATCAACAATGAATTCCCCTTCAGCACACGGGGTACACAGGCACCGGACAAGCAGTTTACCTTTCGCGTGGATCCGAAATACGTCAGCGTCCTCACGGACATGGGTGTTGATATCGCGGGGCTTGCCAACAATCATGTGCTGGATTACGGCGCAGACGCACTGCTGGACACCTTCGATACACTGGAGGACGCAGGCATTGATTATATGGGTGCCGGAAATGACCCTGCTCGCGCCGAAGCACTCATCACAAAACAGGCAGGCGGCAAAACCTTTGGTTTTCTGGCGGCCTCCCGCGTGATCCCTATCGTCTCCTGGGATGTGCAGAATTCTTCCCCTGGTGTCTTTACAACGTATGATCCCGCGCGTCTTGTAGCAGCGATCAAGGAAGCCAAAGGCAGCTGCGATTACCTTACCGTCTTTGTCCACTGGGGCATTGAGCGCGATGATTATCCACAGGATTATCAGGTGTCAATGGCAAAGCAGTACATCGATGCAGGCGCGGATCTGGTGATCGGTTCTCATCCGCATGTGCTGCAGGGAATTACTTATTACAAGGATAAACCTATCTGCTACAGCCTCGGAAACTTTATTTTTAACCAGAGTATCCCGAAAACAGCTGCCGTCAAAGTGACCATCGACGGAGAAAACGAGCCCGTCGTCCAGCTTATCGCTGCCACTGCTGAGAACGCCCGCACAACTGTCTGCAAAGGTTCAAAAAAGAGCGACATCTATGACTATCTGGAGAGTATATCCACCGGAATCTCCATCGACGACAACGGCATTCTTTCACAGACAGCACCATCTTCTGACTGACACGCATAAAAAGCCTCCTGACTGGAAATCCTAACCAAAGGATCACCAAATACAGGAGGCTTTTATTATGAATCACAACAAACCCATTACCCATATCTACGCCAGACAGATCCTCGATTCCAGAGGAAATCCCACATTGGAAACGCGGCTGACTGCCGGCGAGGTTACTGCGCGCGCATCCGTCCCCTCCGGCGCTTCCACCGGCGAACACGAAGCTGTGGAGCTGCGGGATCACGAGGCGCAGTATCTCGGAAAAAGCGTACTCACTGCCGCCACCCACGTGAATGATGCCATCCACAAACTTTTAAACGGCGACAACGTCTTTGAACAGCGCAAACTGGACTATCGCATGATCCAGCTGGATGACACGGACAACAAATCAAAGCTGGGTGCAAACAGCATCTTAAGTGTTTCCCTCGCCGCTGCCCGCACCGCCTCAGAGGTGCTGAACATCCCCCTGTACCGCTACATCGGCGGATGCAATGCAAACCGGATGCCGGTTCCGATGATGAATATTTTAAACGGCGGTGTCCACGCCAAAAATCATCTGGATTTTCAGGAATTTATGATCATGCCTGTGGGTGCTGACAGTTTCCATGACGGGCTGCGCATCGGTTCAGAGATCTACCACACTTTAAAAGATCTATTGGCAAAAGACGGACTTTCCACAGCAGTCGGTGATGAGGGCGGATTTGCGCCGGATCTCCCGGATGCGTATGCCGTGTTTGACTACCTCACACGCGCTGTAGAAGCGGCAGGCTATACACCAGGCAAGGACGTTGTTTTTGCCATGGACGCAGCTGCCAGCGAGCTGTATAACCCGGACAGCGGCTGCTACTATTTTCCCGGCGAAAGTGCATTAAAAAAGGACACACAGTCCACTCCGGACGCTGCCATGCCCGACACACAAAGTATGTCCATCACCCGTACTACCGACGAGATGATCGCCTACTACGCCGATCTGTGTGAGCGTTATCCCCTCGTCTCCATTGAAGACGGTCTGGATGAAAACGACTGGGAAGGCTGGGTCGAACTGACCAGACGGATCGGTGACCATGTGCAGCTTGTCGGGGACGACCTCTTTGTGACGAACCCTGCGCGAATTGCCGATGGAATCAAAAAAGGTGCCGCCAACGCTGTCCTCATCAAAGTCAACCAGATCGGTTCACTGACGGAGGCTCTGGATGCCATTGAGCTGGCACACCGAAACGGCTACCGCACGATCATTTCCCACCGCAGCGGCGAAACGGAAGACACGTTCATCGCAGATCTCGCCGTCGGAACAGGCAGCGGTCAGATCAAGACCGGTGCGCCCTGTCGAAGCGAGCGCGTCGCGAAATACAACCGCCTGCTGGAGATTGAGGAGGAACTGTTCGACAGCCGCTATATGAATCCGTTTATCTGAAAAGGTGCCGCCATATATGGCGGCACCTTTTAAAACTTTCTCAACGTCTCGGATTCATCCTCCGGCGTATTTTCAATAGCCCGGATCACGACATAATAGCTGTAGTTCGCGTTCACTTCAACCAACACCCGGTCCCCGACTTTGTGACCCATCAGGGCTTTGCCCAGCGGAGATTCGATGCTGATCATCCCCTTCAGGGAATTTCCCCGCGCCGTAGTCACAATGCGGTAAGTCTCCTCAGCGTCATCCTCCTCGATATAGACGGTCACCGTATTGTGAATGCCAACCTCATCCTCCGCCGACGCATCATCGATGATGTCTGCGCTCTTGATCATGCGCTCCAGATAACGAATGCGGCTCTCATTCTGATTTTTAAACTGTTTTGCCGCTTTATATTCAAAATTCTCACTGAGATCGCCATGTGCACGTGCTGTCTTTACGTCCTCCAGTGCTTCTTTTCGAACGACAAGTTTCCGGTACTCGATCTCTTCCTCCATCTTTTGAATATCCTGTTTGGTCAACTGATGCTGCATAAATAAATCCTTCCTTTCACCGATCAACCGTTTCCACCGCAGTTCTGCTCCTGCATTTTTTTAAAACATTGTCTGCAGCTCCGGCTGTGTTTCGATCTGCTCGATTGGAAACGGTTTTGTATATTTTTCACCCTGGAGGAAATCCGCCCGCAACGACATTGCCACCTCCTCCAGATGTGTATTGTCAATTCCTTTAAAGGCCACACGGAAGCCCTGTTCCTTGAACAGATCCACCAGCATGCCCATGACATCATAGCACATAGCACTCTCAGATGCCCGTTTGACACAATGACGCTCAAACTTGATCATTCCGAAGGGAAGTTCCATAATGCTCTCAAAATTCACCGTCGTAGGATCAAAATCTATCAGCACAAACTCGATCCGATGCTCTCGCAGAATGCTCATCACATCACGCATCCGGTCGATGTCTCCTTCACCCGGCACCAGAGTCACCTCAAATCCCAGCATCTCCGGCACTAAGTCATAGTCTTTGATGACCGACAGCACATCCTCCGCAAAACCGGGATCTTCCAATTCCTCTCCGGAAATGTGCAGGAATACCTGAAGATTCTCGCGAATGGCCGTATCTGTCACCAGAAAATCGCAGACCTTTGCCAGCACTGCCATATTAACATCATGAATGTAACCATACTGCTCTGCCAGACGGATGACATGCTCGGAATGAATGATACCGCTGCCCGCCATCTGCAGGCGGCAGAGAACCTCAAAGCATGTGACGCGCGGACTCGTGCAGGCAATGATCGGCCGCCCGAACAAGACCACATCCTCTTTTTCAAGATTCATATCATGCAGCAGACGGAGTATCTTGTCCCGCTCGCAAAATTCTTCATAATCAATATCTTCACAGAAATAGTAATTATTTTTCGGGCATTTCTTTTGCAGGAATCGCAGCAGACGTTCTGCGTCCACAAACTGCCGTGCATATTTCGGGCATCTGGCAGCCGCAATGCCAAAGACTAGCTTACCGGCAAAAAATTCACTCATCCAGTCGCGCATCTTTACTGCCAGCTCCGCCGCCTCATCGGGCCTCATCTGCGAAGCGATCACGCCAAGACTCGTGTGCTTTTTCTGAAAAACCATTGCTCCCCGTTTTGTAGCTGTCAGCCTCGCTTCAAACATCCGGTAAAATCCGCCCAACTCCTCCTCGCTGTACAGCCTGCGTTCCACCAGACGGTCATAATTCCGGATCTGTATTTCATAAATATAGAAGTCCTTCTTTTTTGCCAGATAATGATCGAGCTCACTGCGGTACATATCGGTACCCATGCGCGCAGTTCCCTCTTCGTAGGTCCCACTGTGAAACATGAAAAACGACGTTGCAAGAAATACATTTGCAAAAAATCCAAACACATTCAGATCTTTCATAAAGAATGGTATACCGTGAATGACAACCGCCAGCACCAGCACAGCCATCCAGTTCTGGTACAGCTTCGGTGCCAAAAAACGCCGGCAAGTCCAGACCATGATCAAAAATCCTATCAGAGCGATCAGCCGAACAGCAAAAAAGACTTCATCACCGATGCCCGAAATAAATCTGTTTTCTTCGATCGAATAGACAAATCCCGTCAGATTCGTCGGCAGGATCAGTATGGCAGCCGTGCACTCACACAGAAAGAAGATCGTGTGCAAAAACTGTTCACGCTCTGCCAGTTGCGGAAACTGCAACAGCATATACATGATGATCAGCGTCATGACCGTCGCCGCAGTCAGATAGTAACCAACAAAGATCACATAAACCACCTGCGGTGCATACATCACATCCTCACAGCTGACCTTTATTCGGAAAATATCAAACAGCTGGTTTGCCAGCAGTATCCATAAACTTAGCTTCAGTATCTGATACCGTTTCGTTTCCCGACTGTGATTGATGCACGTGAGCACCAGTAAAAACGCTGTAAAAAACAATGAAAAAGCCCATAAACCGTAATTATAATTAACCCCCATCCTATAGTCCTTCCTGCCGATTGGCATTGCAGTTTTCTCCCCATTATTGATTATACCCTAAATCATCTCCAGCCACAAGCCACAAACGCCAGCATTTATTTTCTTATTTTATTGACACGAACACAGCGCATCCGCTATGATAAAAGCGTATGTTTATGAAGATATAACGATTCATGAAAGGACAACTACCCATGAGCATTTTTTTCTGGTTTCTGATCATAGCGGTTGCTACGCTCACATTAAATATGATCGCCATTCTGCAGATGAGGAAACGCAAAACGGTCAGTGTGTTTCCCGTTTTCGCAATTTTGTGTGCCGGCTATCTGACGGCTGCACTGCTCTATCTGCTCACCTCCATGCACGGCGCACAGATCCTGGAGCAAAAACAGGCTGCAAGTCTCGACATCGAAACAGAGTCCTACCAGATTGCCAGTGACGGCACTCATGTCTCCTACACATTCTGCAGTAAAGAAGGCATCTCCTTCAGTTTCAGCGACACGGATCTGCTGACAGAAGCAGTTCCCAAGGAGCCTTCTGTCGTAGAGATCTATTTCTGCAAAGTACGCACCGGCTTCTCCGGCTGCTATCTGAACGAGGGAACAGCTGTCTGCTATGTACTAAAATAAAGACTGTCTCTTATACACATCTCCGAGCCCACGAGACGCTACGCTAT
>CALZQA010000079.1 GCA_945828315.1 uncultured bacterium
AGGTATAAGATCATACAATAGTTATAAAAGAGGGAGCGACAGTCGAAGAGGCTGTCGCTTTTGTCATTTTTCATGCGAAGTCTTTTTGGTGTAGTAAAATAGGAGGAAATATAGTAGAATAGATATGATTGAAATCGTTTTGGCAGAGGGCAAATACCGCCTTCATTAAATACGAATCAACTATTATTACCACACAGGAGGACAAACGATGTTATTTTTACAATACCCCAAATGTTCCACCTGCCAGAAAGCAAAAAAATGGCTGGACGGACATCAGATCGAGTACACGGACCGTCACATTGTGGAGGACCATCCTACCTATGACGAATTAAAGGAATGGTATGAAAAGAGCGGGCTTCCGCTGAAAAAATTTTTCAATACCAGTGGCATGCTTTACAAGGAGATGCAGCTGAAGGACAAGCTTGGAACCATGAGCGAAGACGAGCAACTGAATCTGTTAGCGACGAACGGAATGCTTGTGAAACGCCCGCTCATCGTTGACGGTGCAACGGTTCTAACCGGATTCAAGGAAACAGAGTGGGAAGAAAAACTGGTAGAAAAATAAAAAAGAAATGCGATGTCTTTGAGACATGCATAATTATATACATGAGGAGGAAAACGTATGCCGAAATTAAGTGAACGTGTAGGAACATTTACCGATTCGGTGATCCGACGGATGACACGTATCAGCGATGAATATGGTGCCATTAATTTGTCTCAGGGATTTCCGGATTTTGATCCGCCCAAGGAGATCATGGATGCGTTGGCAAAGGCCGCTTATGAGGGCCCGCATCAGTATTCCGTCACCTTTGGCGCCGAAAACTTCAGAGAAGCGCTTGCCCGCAAGCAGGGAAAAACAATCGGGCGCACCATCAATCCCGATACGGAAATCGTCGTGACCTGTGGTGGCACGGAAGCAATGATGTGTGCGATGATGACGATCTGCAATCCCGGGGATAAGGTGATGGTATTTTCACCGTTTTATGAGAATTATGGAGCAGATGCGATCCTATCTGGTGCTGACCCGATCTATATTCCGCTCGTTCCACCGGAATATGGTTTCGACATTAAGCTGATAGAGCAAGGCTTTAAGGATGGCGCAAAGGCGATCATCGTCTGCAACCCTTCGAATCCGTGCGGAAAAGTGTTTACCCGTGAGGAACTGATGCAGATTGGTGAGCTGGCTGTGAAATACGATGCGTTTGTCGTGACGGATGAGGTGTATGAGCACATGGTCTATGCGCCGAATCATCATACGTGTATGGCATCTTTGCCGGGTATGTACGAGCATACGATCACATGTAACTCACTTTCAAAAACCTACTCCATCACCGGGTGGCGTCTGGGATATCTGATCGGACCGGAAGAAGTCATTGAGGCAGCAAAAAAAGTACACGATTTCCTGACGGTGGGCGCAGCTGCTCCGCTGCAGGAAGCCGCAGTGACCGGACTGAACTTCCCGGATTCATATTACGATCAGCTGTTGGAAACCTACACGAAAAAGCGCAATTATTTTCTGGAGGGACTGGACCGCATCGGTTTAAAGCACAATGTACCGCAGGGAACTTACTTTGTACTGATTGATATTCAGGAATTTTTGGATCTGCCGCAGTTTGCAGGTTACTCAGATCTGGAGTTCTGTGAATGGATGATCAAAAATATCGGTGTAGCAGCAGTACCGGGCTCCAGCTTTTTCAAAGAGGATGTGAACAACCTGATCCGTTTACATTTTGCAAGAGAAGAGCAGACATTGGATGAGGCGATCAACCGCTTGGCAAAGATGGCGGCATTGCTTCACTGATGCGGTCAGCCTGAAAATCAATCGGTCTGAACATTAATTGGAAAGGATCAAGGATGAGTTCATATTCTGTATATTTTGCAAATTATTCGATCGGCACGGATGTGTACGAGCAGGTGCCAGAGGTCTGTGAACCCTTTGGCAGCCGTGTCCTGCTGATCGGAGGGGAAAAGGCACTTGCGGCAGCGGGACAGCTTTTGCGGGATGCTATTGCAGGAAGCGGACTGGAGATTGTAGATACCGCTTTTTTTGGAGAAGATTGCACCTATGCAAACATTGACAAGTTTGCCGAACATGCGCGTGCATGTAAGGCGGATATGATCTTTGGCATGGGCGGCGGAAAAGCATTGGATACCGCCAAGGGAGCTGCCTGTCGCGCGGGACTTCCCGTGTTTACGTTTCCGACGATCGCAGCAACCTGCGCTGCTACCACAGCACTTTCTGTCGTTTACAGGGAAGACGGCAGCTTTGACAGCTTTTATTTTTATGAGCGGCCGGCCAGACATTGTTTTATCAATCTGGAGGTTCTTGCAGCGGCGCCGGCAGAGTATCTGCGCGCCGGGATGGGCGATACGATCGGAAAATACTTTGAATGCCATTTTTCTGCCCGCGGGGATCAGCTGAGTCACAGCTCCGCGATGGGACGAGAGATCAGCAACCTCTGTTACGGACCGCTTCTGGAGCATGGCGTTCAGGCTTTGCGGGACTGCAAAGAGGGCAAAACGTCATATGATCTGGAACAGGCAGTGCTGGCGATCATTGTCAGTACCGGAATGGTATCGCTCATGGTGCTGGATGATTATAACTGCGCGATCGCGCACTCGGTCTACTATGGTCTGGTGCTTTTGCCGGGTTTTGAGGAACACTATCTCCACGGAGATGTAGTTGCTTACGGAGTGCTCGTTCAGCTGGCGGTAGACGGACAAAAAGAAGAACTTTTGCGATTGCACAAATTTTTGACGGAGCTGGGGATCCATACCTCATTAAAGCAAATGCATGTCCGGTTGGATCGTGCGGAACTAAAAGAGGTGCTTCGAGAGATCGTCACAGGACCGGATATGGAGCATATTCCTTATGAAGTCACAGAGGATATGATCTATTGCGCGATGGAGGAAGTGGAAGCGCTTGATGCGTAACGATAGACTTTTCTGCAGGAGAAATTCTTATGAAAATGTGCTTTGCAGCAATGCGAAGAAATAAATAATAAAAAACATACATTTACAAGGGGGATAAATAAATGCAACAAAATTCCAGTGTTAACACGAAAAATCTGCTGAAATTTATACTGTGTTCAGCATTTGGTATCTTAATGTTTCTGGTGCCGATCCCACAGGGAGATTCGTTTACCACTTTACTTGATTTTCTGAAAACAGGTCTGAAGAACCTGTTTGGTGGAAGTCTGAATTACATTCTTCTGGCACTGCTTATCGTATCAGCGGTGGTCAGTCTGATCGACTATATCGCAAAACCGGATTTTATCCGGAACAATCATTACCTGAAGCGCGCGTTTTCCACGACGCCCTTCTATCTGGTGTCAAAAATTCTGGGAGCCGTGTTCGGATGTATGGTGATCCTGGGATTCGGCCCGGAATTCATTACATCAGTCGATACCGGTGCGACAATGATGGATCTTTGCAATACTTTGATCTGCATTGTGCTGGCATTCAGTTTTATCATGCCGTTTCTGACTGACTGCGGGATCATGGAGTTCCTCGGTGTGATCGCAAAACCGGTGGTGCGCCCGCTGTTTCACGTTCCGGGGCGCGCGTCCGTAGATCTGATCGCTTCCTGGTTCGGAGCTTCCAACGCAGCTGTTATTCTGACAAGAGAGCAGTATATGAGAGGATTTTATACAAAACGGGAAGCCGGTTATATCATGACGAATTTTTCACTGGTTTCGATTCCGTTCTGTCTGCTGATCGCAAATACAGTAGGGATTTCCAATCTGTTTCCGATGTTTTACCTGTGCATTTGCATTACCGGAATCATTCTGGCCGTGGTCATTGCGAGAATCCCGCCGATCCGTACCATGCCGGATACATATCGCGAAAAGACAGGAAAACAGATCAATGAAGATGTTCCGCAGGAGAAAGGAATCTTTTCTTACGCGATTGAGCTCAGCTGCCAGAAAGCAGAGAAATTCAATGCCCGCGCGGTTCTCTCCGGTGGTTTTGAGGTGGTTATGGGCATGTTCTTTGACCTGATCCCGATCGTGGCCGCATGGGGAACGATCGCGCTCGTCATTGCCACTTATACACCGGTATTCAAATGGATCTCTTATCCGATGGGACTGTATCTGCAGCTGTTTGGTGTGGAAGAGGCCTTTGCGGTGGCACCGGCGACCCTGATCGGTTTTACGGATATGTTCATTCCGGCGCTTCTGATCACAGGCATCGAATCTGTGAAGACCAGATTTGTCATCGGCGTTTTATCTTTGGTGCAGATCATTTACCTGACCGAGGTGGGAGCGATCATTATCAAAAGTGAGATTCCCCTGAATCTCTGGAAGCTGTTTTTGATCTTTATGGAGCGGACGCTGATCGCGATACCGATCATCGTGCTGTTTGCCAATGTAGTGTTGTGAGATGTTTTATAAAAAAAGATTGAACAGTTATAAAAGAACCATGCCGGATGGCATGGTTCTTTTGGCATGAAATGATATACAAATGGCGTGATATGATATTTTTTAATCCGTATGAGTATTTTATAATGATAGTAATATGAAGATACGGCAAGTGAAATGCAATAGGAGAAGCAGTGATGAGCCGAGTTTTTCTGGATAGACAATACGCAAAGTTGTTGAGCCATTTTGGTATATGTGTCGATGAGGTGCTGCGCAGATCGGGTTTAGCGGAGGACATATTTCTTCATAAAACACCAATGGTGACATCTGCAGAATTTATGCGTTTTATGGATGTTGCCGGAAGTATGATCACAGATCCTCTGGTTCCGATCAAAATCGCAACTGCGGATCAGATAGAAACATTTTCGCCTCCTATATTTGCTGCGTATTGCAGTAAAAATGGTCGTACCTGCATAGATCGGTTGGGTCGGTATAAGAAACTAATGGGGCCAATGAGATATATTGTCACAGAAGATTCTGAAACGATTCGGGTGGAGATTACGACAGAGTGCTCCACTGAACCGATACCGCAATTTCTGACAGAAGTAGGGCATGAACAGCAGCGATATTGCGTACCTGCTGGGCTATCAGGAACATAATTCTTTTTTGAGAGCCTTCAGTCACTGGACGGGAATGAGTATCACGGAATATCGAAAAACATTTATTAAAAAATGAAAGGACGAGGTATTTATTATGGGTAATGTATGTGTCATCACAGGTGGCGGTAGCGGAATGGGTTTGGAAGCCGCAAAGATCATGGGACAAAACGGTAAGATTATTGTGTTGTCCGGTCGTACGGAGTCGAAGCTGGAAAAAGCGATCAATGAGCTGAAGGAACTGGGTATCACCGCTTATGCGAAAGCATGCGATAACAGCAAGAGAGAAAGTGTACAGGAGCTGGTCAAGTTTGCTTCGGGGCTTGGCGAGATCAAAAATGTTATTAATTCAGCGGGAGTGTCTCCTGCTATGGCTGAAGCGGAAACTGTTCTTCGGATCAATGCGCTGGGCACGGTTTATATTAATCAGGAGTTTTCTAAGGTTATGAATTCCGGAAGTGTGATTGTTGATGTGGCATCCAATTCCGCGTATAATCTGCCGCAGGAAATGATCAGCAAAGAAACATATGCTCTGGCAGATACGGATGAGGAACTCTTTGTTCAAAAACTTCTGGAAAAAAGCAGTATCTCTCCGGAAAGTTATCAGAAAGCTCTGTGGGCATACATGATGTCAAAGAATTTCGTTATCTGGTATGCAGCAAAGAGTGCTTTTGAGTATGGAAAAAAAGGAGTTCGTGTATGTTCCATCAGCCCCGGTCTGATCGCAACACCTATGGGAGACCTTGAAAAAGAAAACGGAGCAAGACTGATTCCCGCTACTGCAGAGGAGCGCATGGGTAAGCCGGAAGAATTGGGATTTGCGATCGCGATGGTAGCAGATGAGCGAAACGGCTATCTTGCAGCTGCAGATGTACTTTGTGACGGCGGTTCCGTCCGCGGTATGCAGGAATTCAAAATATAAGGATGTCATACGAGAAGTAATAAATCGAATAAATGTCAAAGATGAGAGCGGCAGTCGCAAGAGGCTGTCGCTCTCATTTTAGCTAAAAATCAAAAATGTATGCGTTAATACTGCTGTCAGAGCGCACTCCGGCATATGATGATACAAATAGGAAGATTAAACGACGTTTGGGCAGAATCTATTGCGGATCATGAATACTTGGGCTAATATATGGTCAACGTAAGAGTGAGAAACCAAAAAGCCAAATTGGAGGGAGCAAAGACATGAAACGAAAAGGGATGGGCAAACGGATTGCAGCGATCGTATTGGCGATCACAATGTCAATCAGTATGGCTGGATTCCAGACCGGAATCGTAAAGGCAGAAGAAAGCGCTGAGGGAACGCCTGCTGTAGAAACGCCTGTAGTGTCAGATGAGACACCTGTAGACGGAACAGCGGCAGAAGAGACCACTGGCGATGAAACTACCGGTGATGTGACCACTGGTGACGATGCTACCGATGATGTGACAAGCGACGACGAAACCGCTGGTGATGTAACTACCGGTGACGAAATCACAGATGATGAAACTAACGTTGAAGAAACCGCCGACGAAGAGTCCGGCGACGATGAAACCACAGATGACGGAGTTTCTGACGATGAGGCTTCCGACGAGGAGCTGTCACCCGAGGAACTCGCTGAGAAACAGGCAGCAGAGGAAGCAGCTTGCGCAAGAGCAGAACTTCTGGCAACTTCTCCTGAGATCATCGCACAGCAGACCAATGGCAATGTGACCGTTCATGTGGATGCCCCCGAAGGAGCTTTTCCGGGTGGTACAACCGTTGAGATCACTCCGGTGTATCAGACGAATGAGCTCGTGGATGCGATTGACAGCGTAGAGACGACCGAAGATATTGTAGCTTTTGATATCACCTTCTATGATATTGACGGCAATGAGATTCAGCCTCGCGACGGCTATACTGTCAATGTTTCATTTGAACTGGCAGCAGCCAGTGAGCTGGCACGCGACGATGCCACACTGCAGGTCTTCCATGTAGACGATGAGCAGAATGCAACTCCCGTTGGCGAGGAGATTCCTTCCAGCAGCGAAGGTGTAGAGGTCAGTGTAGAGGCAGAGAGCTTCTCTGTGTATGCGATCACAGTTGTACAGGATCCCGTGGAAGTCAAAGATGAGTATTATCTGACCGTGGGCCAGACGATGAAGATTACTAAAAGTTTGGGACATTTGTCTACTCAAAATGTCGAAGTAAGCGGTGATTCCCATGTTGAAGCAAAGGTAACTGCTAAATATGAAAGAGGATTCGATGAAGCCGAAATTGATTTAACCGCAATTTCAGCCGGCGACGCAACGGTGACAGTCAACTTTAGATATAAACCGCTTTTCACGTGGAAAGACGGTTCCGTGTCCTTCAAAGTCCATGTTGCTGACCCTCAGGAATTTAACCTGGGAGAAGATCTGACTGGGGAATCACAGGAAGTAAATATCGTTTTGGGCGGATTTACGGTTGATGAAAATAATGTCGAAAACTGGTTCCGTAATCTTTTCGGAAAGGATCCGAAAGAGGCCATTGCTGTATCATACGACAATGGTGAAGTTGTTACCGCAGAGGTTGTCGGAATAAAGAACGGTTATAGCATTTTTAATGCAAAGTGGGCAGAAAAGGCTGCAGTTGTTACTGTGAAACTTACTCCCAAGGAAACTGCTGCCGGGAAATTTGATACAGTTCATCTTACCTATGATGTAGTCGGAATTGGCGGCGGCAAACAGACTGTTTCCTTTAAGGTAACAGTTGGCGCGAAGCATACCGTGACCTTCGATTATGGCTATGAGAACAAAGTTGATACACAGTCTGTGGAACATGACAGCATGGTTGTAAAACCCGAAGATCCCACCCGTGACGGCTATAAATTCCTTGGCTGGTACAATGGTGATGAGGAATTCGATTATGATACACCCATTACCAGCGATCTTACCTTGACCGCCAAATGGGGTAAAAATTACAACGCGGAGTTCTATCTCCTGAAGAATGTGAATGTCATTCCGCTGGAAACCGGTTCTACGCAGTACCCTGCTCAGAATTATACCGCTAAGGATTTAGAGAACATGGTAGGTGTCGTTACTGATGTGAAGCACGTGGTATACGATGACCAAACTGATGTTACCGGTCTGAATATTGCCAAAGCTTTCCAGCCTGTTCAGGAAGTAATTGCCGAGAAACCCGATGCCGACTATCTGGGAACGATAAAGAATGCGATCCTTACGGCTCAAGGTTATACAGAAAACCTCGAAAATTATGACATCCTTTGGTATGTTGTTAAAAAAGCCGGTGGCACGTATCATGTAGATGGTGTGGTTTACGATACGAAGGCCAATTATAAGACTCTTACCTATGATGCAAATACTCCGGATGAAACAAATGCTACAGTAACCGGTCTTCCTGCTAGTGTGCTGCAACCTTTGGGGTCTAAGGTATCAGTAACAGATCAGAAACCTTCCCTTTCCGGCTACACTTTCACCGGCTGGAATACACAGGCTGATGGCAGTGGTGATTCTGTTGGTGCTGGTGCAGAACTGGAGCTTGGTGATAATATAACACTGTATGCGCAGTGGGAGAAGAACGTTACCACAAAGACGGATGTAAACTTCTATATTCAGCTTTTTAATGAAGTAATGGATACCGATGGCAACATCGACCGTAGACCCACCGATGTGTTCAGCGGCTCCGTTGCCAAGAGCAAGATGAACATTAATGTTCCTACAACCTTTAAGTATGCTGGCGGAATAAATGATGCGGCTGGTGCGGATAACAAGATTCGTACTGAATACCTCGAAAAAACGGATTGTATTGAAAGTTATCCTGGCGATAAAGTTGTATTTGATAGGCTGCAGGAAGATGGTAAAACCAAGAAGCACTGCACGGATAACAACATTAATATAAGGACACTGAACTCTGATAATTACAACATCTACTGGTATGTTGTTAAGTATGATCCTGCCGATGGTTGGCATGTAGATGGCATTCTGAAGGAAAAGAGTCAGAACCCCGGAGGAGATACCTCTGGAGGAGACACACCTGGTGGAGATAAGCCCGGTGGTGGAGACAATCCTGGTGGCGGAACTTCCGGTGGCGGAAACCTTGATGGCGGAAACCCCGGCGGTAGCAATCCCGGTGGTGGATCTACTCCTGGAGATCCAGGCACTACAGTAATCCCGGATGATGATACTCCGTTAGCACCGAATCCGGGTAATGACGTGAACGATGATTCGAACGATGATACCAGTGATGTTCCTACCGATACCGATGATGCAGAGGAAATCACTGACATCGACGACGAAGATGTACCGCTTTCAGACGGAACCGACATCGACGACGAGGACGTACCGCTTGCAGACTTACCGGATGATGACGCAGAAATTACAACCATCGACGATGAGGACACCCCGTTAAGCGACAATCCGCTGACCGGTGACAGTGCTTCTGTTCTTTGGGCTGTAATGGCAGCACTGGCAGCATTTGGTTTAACCGCAGTAGCTGTAACAGGAAAGCGTAAAAGAGAAGAGTAATTTACAATTTTAGATAAAATACGCCATAGAAAGTAGTGTATACTCTTGGTTTGCAAGAGTTACACTACTTTTTTATGCCTAAAAGGAGGTAAAATGAAAAGAAAAGGTATTGGAAAAAGAATGACGGTCTGCCTGGCAACATTTGCAATGGTGTTTGGCATGACCGGATTTCAGGCAGAGATCGCAAAAGCAGATGTATCTGAGGAAACGTCAGAGGAAACCCGTGTACTGACCTGTGAGAAGAAAGAACATCAGCATACGGACGCCTGCTATGGAAAAAAATTAATCTGCCAGCTGGAAGATCATACACATGATGACTCTTGTGAAGAATTGGTATTAATTTGCGACATCGAGGAACACTCACACGAACAGGCCGGAGAGGCCTACAAGGAATGTAAGATCCGGGAGCATACGCATACAGATAGCTGTTACAAAACGAAAAAGAAACATTGGTGGGGAAAAAAGGAAAAGGTTTTGGTTTGCTGCCAGAAGGAGCATACCCATCAGGAAGGAGTTTGCTGCGGATATGTAGCTGAGCAGAAACTGATCTGCAAACATCATATCAGCTGCCTGTTTGGAAAACACAGTAAAGATTGCTACAAGGATGTATTCTGCACAAAACAGAACCACACCCACACAGACAGCTGCTATGAAAAACAGCTGACCTGTCAGAAGCATGTTCACAGTGATGCATGCTACGATAACCATGTGCTGATCTGCACGGAGGAGGAACATCAGCATACGGACGAATGTTACACATCCGTTCCTGCATCCTATAAAGTCTCTTATTACATGTTGAAGCCCGGAATCGCAATGCCGATCGGAACAGTCAGTGATCCGACAGAGCATTGGATCAACATGAACACATCGATTCAGGTAAAGACAGATCCCAAGGGTTCCACCAACGACAGGGAGTTGATCACGAAAGTATTGGGAACCTCAGAGGACGTTTTAAAGGAATATGACAAGACACTGGAATACAACGGTACGGTATATACCTATGCGAAAGCAGAAGTATTCCGTATCATGAAAGAGAACGATTACGCGAAGGTTGGTTACCACGCAGACTGCCGGATGGTCCGCGGTTACAGTGATCAGGACGTGGTGCCGTATGCGGAGAATGATGTATTTGTTTTATATGTTGACGAAGACGGAACCGTGATCGATAAAGAATATCTGACCGCTGAGGACGGAAAGATCACAGTCACCAAGCAGCTGGATGAGAGCTTCGACAAGATCAAAGACGAAAAATATTATGGTTTCTCTCGCTGGCTGGATGAGGACGAAGATGCAGTAGAAGTCAACGGAACAGTAGACGTAGGCGACAAAGAAACCATCATTCTGAAAGCTTGCTACGAGGAGCAGCCGCTTGCACGTTTCTTCCTGTTATATAAAGACAGAAACGAGGAGATTCCGGATGAAAATGTAGATGATCCTGTGATCAAATATACAAAGGCAAAAATTTACGGTGCGCTGACCAAAGACGTTGTGACCTATGAAGAAAATGGAGTACTGGCCATCCCGGATGACGGATACGATACAGTGGAAGATTACATCCGCAAAGGTCCGTCTGCGGAAGAGATCAAGCAGTTGCTGATCGAAGCCGGCTACACGGAAGAAGAGATTGAGCGATACGGCCTGACAATCGACTGGTTTAGAACAATGTCCTATTCTCATGAGAATTACTACCATGTAGACGGCCGGGTGATCGCAACCCGGAACGCCGACGAGATTGTAGAATTATAATACTACACTTATTTGAAGCATCCCCCCAAAGCAGAGAAGTGCTTTGGGGGTGTTTGTTGCTAAAATAAAAGTAGACATGAAGAGGTAGAAAAATGTTATCCTTATTTGA
>CALZQA010000080.1 GCA_945828315.1 uncultured bacterium
CTTTGGCATAAAATTCTTCTAACGATGCCAGCTCTTGTTCTCTTCCTACAAACATATGAATAGCCCTCCTTTTATTTAAAATAGTTTTATTAAAATCTGTTTTATTAAAATTGATTTGAATAAAAATAAGATAGCACATACTATTATATATTACAAGTAGTTTTTGCAGTTTTATTATTGAAAATCCATTTGGCGAAGGGAGAATGCAGGAGAACGTGAGACATTTACAAAAGATTTGACAGATAGTGTATAATAAGACCACTTGGAATGTTTTATGTGAAGGAGCAGTAGATGGATATCTATCAGATCTTGACGGAATACAATAATCCGTGATCAAGCCGGGAAATCTTTTGTTTCTCGTGTATTATGGTGATCGCGGTTATTATGATGATTTATTTATTACGTAAGGAAAAAATGAATAAGCTCCAGGCAGCTGCGATTTTGGCAGAACTGGTCTTCCTTGGGATTGTGTTTGGTTCTACAGTATTTACAAGGACGGGTTCGGTCCGGCAGTATGAACTGATTCCATTCTGGTCATGGAGTGCCATACTCAGGTACCATGATATGGAATTGCTGAAGGAGAATCTGCTGAATTGTATTTTGCTTTTACCGGCGGGAGCGTTGCTGCCGCTGATCATGAACCGGAAGGTGAAATGGCAGGAGGCGCTGGTATTTGGCGTGCTGATATCAGCCACAATAGAAACGAGCCAACTGATCACAATGCGTGGATTGTTCGAATGGGATGACATGATTCACAATGGATTGGGGTGCATGGTTGGTGCGGTTCTTGTGAATTGGATGATTGGATTTTTTGGAAAAAAGGACGAAAGATAAACTTTCCCCTATCCCCCCCACAGGCTTGTGGCGGGGACTTTTTTTTAATATAATTATTAACATACTGGGTAGGAGAGTGCATAATATGACTGACTTGAAAAATGAAATTCATGACTACTGGACGAATCGTGCCAGGGGTTATTCAGAATATAATCAGCAGGAAATGGCAGATGCGAGACGGACGATGTGGCGAGACAAGCTTTTAAGCCTGCTGGGGGAGGCGTTCCCGGAACGTGAACCAGGGGAAATAGAAATCCTTGATGTAGGAACGGGCCCTGGATTTTTTGCGATCCTTCTTGCGGAGGCCGGCTATCAGGTGACGGCGGTCGATTATACGGAAGAGATGTTAAAGGAAGCGCAGAGCAATGCCGGTGGATTGGCGGAGTGTATAGTGTGGAAAACCGGCGATGCGCAGGCTCTTGATGTGGAGAACAACAGCTTTGATGTGGTTGTGACGAGGAATGTGACCTGGAATCTGCCGCGGCCGGATCTGGCATACAAGGAATGGCTGCGTGTGCTGAAGCCGGGCGGAAGGCTTTATAATTTTGATGCAGACTGGTACGGGCATTTATATAATGAAGAAAAGCGCAGCGGATACGAGAAGGATCGTCAGCAGACAGAAGCGCAGAATGTAGAAGACTACTACAGTGGTACGGACATTGAGAAGATGGAAGAGATTGCGCGCCAGGTTCCGCTGAGTCGTCTGGAGCGTCCAAAATGGGATCTGGAGACGATGCGAAAGACGGGATTTCTGGATGTTTCCTGTGACGAAAATGTCTGGAAAGAGGTCTGGACGGAGGAAGAGATTATCAACAATGGTTCTTCTCCAATCTTCCTTTTAAGTGGACGCAAAAGAGAGGCTTTTCATCTGAAAAACATTACGGTTGAGCCTGGTGAAAAATGGAATGGCGAGCTGGAACTGGCGAATGGAGAACTGCGTTTTCCGGCAACGGTGCTTCATGGACATGGAACAGGTAAGACGATGCTGATCACTGCCGGTGTGCATGCCGGGGAGTATGTGGGAATCCAGGCGGCGATCGAGCTTTCGCAAAAGCTTAAGATTGAGAAGGTCACCGGTACGATCATTATCGTGAAGGTGCTGAACCGTCCGGCTTTTGAGGCGCGTAATGGAAGTATGGGACTCACGGATGATAAGAATCTGAACCGTGAATTTCCGGGAAACCCGGATGGAACGGAGATGGAACGTCTTGCGTGGGCAATCTCCCAGGAACTCCAGCCGGTAGCGGATTATTATATTGATCTGCACAGTGGAGATGATTATGAAAAGCTGACTCCATATGTATATTATGCGGGAGCTGCACCGGAGGATGTGGTGAAGGTTTCTCGTGAGATGGCGGAGCAGGTGGATGTGCCATATATGGTAAAGTCCAACGTGGCTTCGGGTGGTTCGTATAATTATGCGGCTTCGCAGGGAATCCCGAGTATCCTGATCGAGCGTGGCGGCATGGGTGACTGGAATTATGAGGAGGTTCGTTCGACTCGAAGAGATGTCCGGAATATTCTGTGTCACATGGGAATCTATCAGGGACTGAAGGATTTTCGTACGTATTATCCGCTTGAAGTGGCCGATGTGCGCTATCAGGATGCGGAAGAAAACGGGCTCTGGTATCCGTTTAAAAAAGTCGGTGACATGATCCAGGAGGGTGATATTCTGGGTGAAGTCCGTGACTATGAAGGTAAGGTTAAGGAAGTCAGTGAGGCGGAGTTTGACGGGGTGATCCTGTATCAGACGGGTACGCTTCAGGTGGTTGGAAATGGTCCGATGGTGACTTATGGACGTATTGTAAGTCGCTATGATGAGCGCAAAGAGCGTATCGTTAACTACTGGGAAAAGCGCAGCGACAGCTTTCTGGAACAGAGGCGTGCGGAGCTTCACAGTGCGATGGCGGACCGCTGGATGAATGAGATTCAGGCACAGCTTCCGAAAGAAAATAAAAAGCTTCGTATCCTGGACGTGGGATGTGGAGCAGGATTTTTTACGATTCTTCTGGCAAAGGCAGGGCATCAGGTGACAGGTATCGATCTGACGCCGGATATGATCAAGAATGCAATGCAGCTGGCAGAAGAGGAGCAGGCAGAGTGTGAGTTTGCAGTGATGGATGCGGAGAATCCGGAGTTCCCGGATGGCACATTTGATGTGATCGTTTCCAGAAATCTGACCTGGACACTGCCGCACGTAAAGCATGCATATGGAGAGTGGCTTCGTGTGCTGAAAAAGGGCGGCGTGCTGCTGAATTTTGATGCGAATTATGGAATTACAGACTTCTCGAATGTGGAAGATTTGCCGGAAAATCATGCCCACAATATGCTTGGAAACGAGATGATGCGTGAGTGTGAGGAGATCAAACGGCAGCTTCCGATCAGTTCCTACAGTCGTCCGGCGTGGGATCTGGAGACGCTGGGAGCGATGAGTCTGAAGGAGTTCCATGTGGATCTGGGCATCAGCAGCAGGATCTATCTTGAGAAAGATGAGTTCTATAATCCGACACCGCTGTTTATGCTGAGGACGGTAAAATAGTATGGATTTAAAACAATTACAGTATTTTGTGGTATGTGCACAGACGGGTTCTTTCAGTGATGCAGCGAAGGTTCTTTATTCTACGCAGCCGAGTGTGAGCAAGGTTGTCAAGGCGTTGGAGGATGCTCTTGGAATGCAGCTTTTTGAGCGGCTTCCGAGAGGAATACGCCTCACAGTGCAGGGACAGAAAGTTTATCAGTATGCAAGCAGAATCACAAACGAGATCAGCGTTTTGGAAAATATGGCGACGCATGGTATGACAAAATGGATCCGTGTTTCGCTGAATCCGAGCTCCTGGTTTGCGAATCAGTTCGTGGATTTTTATAACGAAACTTATGAGAAAAACTATCATTTTCAGCTGACTACGGCAGGTGTTCGGAGCGTTATGGACCGTGTCAGAGACTATGTGGACGACATCGGTTTTGTCTATATCCTGAGTCAGCAGAAGGAGAATTTTCTGCATGAAATATCCCGGAATAAGCTGCAGTTTGTTCCGATGTATGAGACGGATGTGGTGTTTTATCCGGGACGAAAGACGGAACTTTATGATTCTGGACGGAGCAAAGTTGAGCTGCAGGATCTGGAGGGAGTCCGGTTTATTCAGAACTATCAGGATGAGTTTTTTGACATTGGTTCTGTGCATGAGGATTCTTTTCAGTGGAAGGCTATTGACATTTCCGTACTGACAAACAGTGACTATATTATGGAAAAGATGCTGAAAAACAGCAGGGTTTCCAATGTGAGTGGAAGCTATCTTTCAGAGAATAAAACGGGTACAACACCAGGAATTCCTCTGGATATGGGGGACAGCAAGGTGCTCTTCGGTTATATTATCCATAAGGGAGAGAAAATCGATGAAAGTGTACAGGAACTGATTGATTTCCTGATGACTCGGCTGCATAAAAGTTAAAACAGACTTATTCCATAATGGGCAAGAGATATTCCTTTTTGGAATAGCACATAACCCTCCCTAGGGGTTGTGTGCTTTTTTTTGATTTGTTAGACTTTATTTAATGAATTAATGTGCGGATATTTGATTTGTTTTAGACTGACATAAAGGAGTGCTCATGATTAGATACATTATTAAAAGGCTTCTTCAGTTGATTCCGATCTTAATCGGGATCACTTTTTTGTCTTTTGCGATGATGCGGCTTGCGGGTGGTGATGCGGTTACTTATATGTATGATAACGCAGGTGCTTCTGTCTCGCAGGAGGTCATTGACCAGACAAAAAAGGAGTATGGGCTGGACCAGCCGTTTCTTGTACAGTATGCAAAGTGGTTTGCAGGAATGGTGACCGGGGACATGGGAACGAGCTATGTTTCCAAGAGAGATGTTTACGATACTTTTGCAGAAAAGCTTCCGGCAACGATCCTTCTTACGGTATCTTCGGTGCTTTTAACGATGCTGATTGCAATCCCGCTGGGTATTATTTCAGCGGTAAAACATAACAAATGGAGTGATTATCTGATCCGTTTTTTGAGTTTTATCGGGAACTCCATGCCCAACTTTTTTGCAGCGCTGGTGCTGATGTATTTCTTCTCGATCAAGCTTGGATGGCTTCCGGTGATCACAACAGACAACGTGGCATTGAGCCTTGTTCTGCCAACGCTTACGCTTGCGATATCGATGGCATCCAAGTATACGCGGCAGGTGAGAGCAACAATTCTGGAGGAACTGAACAAGGATTATGTGATCGGAGCGCGTGCAAGAGGAGTGCGAGGCAGCGTGATCATCTGGAAAAATGTTATGAAATCTTCGATGCTTACGATCATCACTCTGCTCGCTTTATCGATCGGAAATCTGCTTGGAGGTACGACGATTGTTGAGACGATCTTTATGTGGGATGGCGTTGGAAAGATGGCAGTAGATGCTATTACAATGCGAGATTATCCGATCATCCAGGCGTATGTGGCGTGGATGGCGATCATCTATGTGGTGGTAAATCTGATCACGGATATCATCTATCATTATCTGGATCCTCGCGTAAGACTGGGAGGTGACAGAGCATGAGAGAGCAGAAAAATAAGAAAAAAACAGTCTCTGTACGCAGGCAGAAGGTGCGCAAAAATCATGTCAGAGAGAAGCTGATCTTCTTTGCAATACTGGCGTTGATCCTGTTGATTGTGGCAGCTTTTGCACGGAAATTATGCCCATATGATCCGGACATTCAGGATCTTCTGCAGGCACAGAAACCGCCGAGTGCAGAGCATATTTTGGGGACAGACCGATATGGAAGAGATATGTTTTCAAGGGTGCTGGTGGGAAGTACGATCAGTATCTATGCGACGCTTCTTCTGGTAGCAATTGTCGCGGTAGTTGGAACAGTGATCGGTATTATCTGTGGCTGGTGCGGTGGAACTGCAGACACAATCCTGATGCGTATATCGGATCTTTTTCTGGCATTTCCGAGTCTTGTTTTTGCACTTGCAGTGGCAGGCGTGCTTGGCGGAGGCATACAAAATGCAGTTATAGCGCTTGCGGTGATCGGCTGGCCAAAGTTTGCCAGATTAGCCAGAGGGCTGACGCTTGCGCAGAAAGATTCTCCGTATCTGATGGCGGTAAGGCTTTCGGGGAGCAGTACAATTAAGATTATGTTTAAGCATATTTTGCCGAATATTGCAGGCCCGATCCTGGTTACAGCGGTTCTTGATATCGGAACGATGATGATGGAACTGGCAGGGCTTTCCTTCCTTGGCCTTGGCGTAAAACCGCCGATGGCAGAGTGGGGAAGTATGATCAATGATGGAAGAAGTATGCTTCAGATCTCGCCGTGGATGGCACTTTCGCCTGGATTGGCAATATTTGTTACAGTTATGATATTCAATCTTCTGGGCGATACGCTCAGGGATTTTATGGACCCAAAAGAAAGAGCTAAAAAGTAGAAAGGAAGTACAGATCATGAAGAAGAAACTGATCGCAGCAATTCTTACAGGAGCTATGATTGCAGCAGGAATGACAACAAGTGTATGGGCAGACGGAGGAAAATCTTTTGTCTATGGAACAACCGGATACAGTGAAGAAATGGGTGATGCTGGTCTGAATCCGCATGACAATTATTCCGGCTGGAGTGCACTTCGTTATGGCGTTGGCGAGACTCTTTTTAAGTACAATGACAACATGGAAGTAGAACCATGGCTGGCAACAGACTATGAATTTGTGGATGATACAACTGTAAAGATCACACTTCGTGACGGGGTAAAATTCTCCAGTGGACGCACTATGGATGCAGAGGCTGTTAAGGAATGTCTGGAAGATCTGATTGCAGTTCATGACCGTGCACCTTATGATCTGAAGATCGATCATATCGATGCAGACGGACTGACACTTACCATCTATACTACAGAACCATGCCCGGCAATCATCAATTATCTTGGCGATCCATATGGTGCGATCATTGATATGGAATATGGAATTCAGGGTGAGAGCGGCTCTGCAAATGTAGCTGGAACAGGTCCATATGTTGCGACAAATGTAACTCCTACCCAGATCGATTTGGTCAAAAATAAAGACTACTGGGGCAGCGATGTAAAGGTTGATAATATCACAGTAAAATCCTTTGCAGACGGAAGTGCGCTGACTGCAGCACTGCAGACAGGGGACATCCAGGGTACGTATGGACTGCAGTATGATAACTATCCGTTGTTTGAAAATAATCCGGATTATACCATCAATTCCTGCGCGACCAGCCGCTGTTTCTTTGGACAGTTTAATATGGAATCAGAGCTTATGCAGGATCAGAATATCCGCAAGGCTGTTGAGATGGGAATCGATAAAGAAGGCTTCTGTTCTGTGATTATGCAAGGCCGTGGAGTGCCGGCAAAGGCAGCTTTCCCAAGCAGCTTTTCTTATGGAAATGATGCAGTGGAAACTGTTTCTTATGACCCGGATGGAGCGAAAAAACTCCTTGAAGATTCCGGCTGGACAGATACAGATGGTGACGGATATGTGGATAAGGATGGAGAAAAATTAAGCATCAACTGGCTGACTTATCCGACTCGTCTGGAGCAGCCAAAGCTTGCAGAATATGCACAGGCTACACTGAAAGATATCGGTATTGACGTGCAGGTAAACAACACTTCTGACCACAGAACCTTTGCAGAAAATGGAGATTTTGATGTGTATGTAAGCTCAACTACAACTGCGCCGACCGGTGATCCGGAGTACTTCTTTACCAGTACAGTAGTCGGTTCCAAGAACTATGGAAAATACCAGAATGACGAGGTTACCAAGCTGACAGAGAAGCTTCATCAGACCTTTGATAAGGACGAAAGAGGAAAGCTTGCAGTGGAACTTCAGCAGGACATTTTAGATGATGATGCATTCTTCTTTGTATCTCATCTGAACATGGGAATCGTGACAAAATCAAATGTTAAGGGAATGGCAGCACATCCATGTGATTATTATGAGATCACTGCAGATCTGGATGTAGAGTAAATTTGGTTATTGTTTATGATAGCTAATTTCTGAGGAGAATGATTGATTATGAGTTCATTGCTTCGTGTAGAGCATGTGACAATTTCTTATAATGGAAAACCAGTGGTCCAGGATGTGAATTTTGAACTGAAACAGGGCGAGATTCTGGGGATCGTAGGTGAGTCCGGAAGCGGCAAAAGCACGATCATCAAGGCAGTCATGGGGCTCCTGGGAGAGGAAGGTCTGGTTACCAGAGGGGATATCTGGTACAAGGGAGAAAATCTTACTGATATGAGTACAAAAGAACTCCGCAGGTATCTTGGAAAAGAGATTGGAATGGTGTTTCAGGACTGCAAATCTGCGCTGTGTCCGGTACGAAAGATTGGGGTTCAGATACATGAGGCAGTGTCAGAACATGAAAAAGCAAGCAGACATGAGGTCAGAAACCGTGCCGGTGAGATCATGAAAAAGATCGGGCTTAATGACGCGGATCGGGTGCTGGACAGCTATCCGTTTGAGCTCTCAGGGGGAATGAATCAGAGAGTGGGGATCTGTACAGCCATGATCATGCGGCCTAAGCTTTTGCTGGCAGATGAACCGACGAGTGCGCTTGATGTAACGGTGCAGAAACAGGTGGTGGAAGAGCTTTTGTTTATGCGGGAAGAATACAACACAGCGATGATTCTTGTAACCCACAATATTGGTGTGGTGAGGATGATGGCAGACAGGATCCTGGTGCTTCAGGATGGGCATGTCAGAGAGTATGGGGAGACGAAAAACGTTCTGGAGAATCCGCAGGATCCGTATACAAAGAAGCTGATGGGATCTGTACTGAGACTGAAAAAATCAGGGATGTGAGTATGGCGGATTGTTATAAAGTTTGTATTCTGAAGAGGAATGTTTGATATGTCAGAAATTGTTTTGCGGGCAGAGAATCTGAAAAAAGTATTTGTATCGGGGAAAAAAGAGTTTACAGCAGTGGATGATGTGAGCTTTGAACTAAAGCGGGGTGAGTGCCTCGGGATTGTAGGTGAATCCGGATCCGGAAAGAGCACGATCGCACAGATGATCACGCATCTGGAAGCTGCCACAGAGGGACGGATTTTTCTTAAAGAGCAGGATATTACGCATGCCAGGGGGAAGGCTCTGCGTGATATTTACCAGGATGTACAGATGGTTTTTCAGATGCCGATGGAATCGTTTGACCCAAGATGTACGTTAGGAGACGGAATTGGGGAAAGTCTTAGGAATATGGGGATAAGCCGTGTTGAAACACGTAAGCGTGTGGAAAATCTTCTTGAAAAATGTGGGCTGGATAAGGAATATGCAGATCGTTATCCACATCAGGTCAGCGGTGGTCAGTGCCAGAGAGCAGCGATTGCAAGGGCTCTGGCAGTCGGACCAGAGATACTGATCTGTGATGAAGCCACGAGTGCGCTTGATGTGACGGTGCAGAAGCAGATATTGGAGCTCTTGAAAGAATTAAAGGAGAAGGAAGAGTTGTCGTTTCTTTTTATCTGCCATGACCTTGCACTGGTGCAGGAATTCTGCGACAAAGTCCTGGTGCTCTATCAGGGGAAGGTTGTGGAATGCGGGACTCCGGATGAAATCATCAATCATCCGAAGATGGATTATACAAAGAAACTGGTCGAGTCAGTTTTATAGACGGGGGCTTTTGTTCCTGACATTATAACAAGTAGCGAATAATTATTGGAGGGCAGGAACGATGGTAGTCAATGTTTTTCTGTTTGATGATTTTGAAGTGATGGATGCGTTTGGCCCAGTGGAAGTTTTTGGGCGTGTGCCGGAGCATTTTTACATTCGTTACATTTCACTGCGTGGAGGGTTGGTCACTGGAAAGCAGGGCATAAAGGTATGGACAGAACCACTGAATCCCGTGGAGATTGAGGATATTTTACTGATCCCGGGTGGAACAGGTGTTAAGAGTTTTCTTCATATGGAAGAGAACGGACAGCAGCTTTTGAAGCAGGCTGTGGAAGAAGCTTCTTTTTGTATGATGGTGCAGAATGCTTCTGCGATGCTGGCAAGAACTGGGCTTTTGTTCCACCGGCAGGTGGCAGATTATGCATATGATGAAAACTGGAAGCGGATGTTTACAGTAGGAATTGACTATATTGATGGTGAGAAGTGGATTTCTGACGGGAAGTATTATTCCTGCAGTACAACGATGGCTGCGATAAATATGACGCTGGGGATGATCAGCGATAGCCTGGATGTTGGTGTTGCAGAAAAGATCGCAGAAGAGATTGGATATGCGTGGGATAGTAGTCTCGACCTATAACAAAAAGATAGCTACATATATCAAAATGGAATATTTATGCATCCCCCAGGGTGGGTTGTTGACGATTTAATGTGGTGCTACAATATAGTTTATTAAGAGGCGCGCACCAAATGAAATAAAGTTTTCAAAGGGAAAGGAAGTATATTTATGCATATACCTGAGAACTATTTAAGCCCGTCAACATGTGCTGTAATGACAGCAGCCATGCTCCCGGTATGGGGATACTCAATCAACAAAGTAAGAACAGAAATACCTAAGGCTAAGATGCCTCTTCTTGGTATTGGTGCTGCTTTTTCATTTCTTGGAATGATGTTTAACGTACCGCTCCCGGGAGGAACAACAGGACATGCTGTAGGAGGAACTCTTATTGCGATCCTTACCGGAAGTCCGGCGGCCGGGTGCATATCGGTCTCCATTGCATTGCTGATACAGGCTCTGCTCTTTGGAGATGGCGGAATTCTTGCATTTGGAGCAAACTGCTTTAACATGGCATTTGTATTGCCGTATCTGGGATTTTTCCTGTATAAACTGCTTTTCAAAAAGACCGGAAAACGCAAACTCAGTGCAGCAATCGGATCCTATGTGGGAATCAATGTGGCGGCTTTTTGTGCGGCAGTTGAATTTGGAATACAGCCATTATTGTTTAAGGATGCAGCAGGACAGGCTCTTTATTGTCCATATCCTTTGAGTGTATCGATACCGGCAATGATGATTGGACACATTACTTTATTTGGCCTGGCAGAGATTGTGCTTACGGTAGTAGTGCTGACATTCGTAGAAAAAGTATCTCCTTTGGCATTAGATGCAGTTCCGGAGAAGACATCGTTTAAACCACTGTATATATTAATTGCAGTACTTATCGTATTGACACCGATTGGCCTTCTGGCTACAGGAACAGCCTGGGGTGAATGGGGCGTAGATGAGATGGCAACGCTTGTCAGCGGTGGTACGCAGCTGGGTTACACTCCGGCAGGAATGGCGAGTGGATTTGAACTTTCCACACTGTTTCCGGATTACTCGATGGCGGGTATGCCGGAATGGACGGGATATATTCTTTCAGCTGTCGTTGGTGTGGCACTTCTGGTAATTTTCTTTAAAATTGTTTCTTCGCTTATGAAGGACAAGGTTGATTTTAAAAAGAAAGCGGCATAAAGATGAATGATCATAGAACAGAAAAAACAG
>CALZQA010000081.1 GCA_945828315.1 uncultured bacterium
TATAGATTGTCGCCAAAGAATAAATATCCATGTCAGATCGAGGATGTGTGCACAGGATATCAGGTGGCGCTCCGGTATTTGGAGGGGAAAAAAATCAACACATCGAAAGTAATCGTATCAGGATCGTCCGCCGGGGCACATTTATCGTCTATTATGTGTTACAGTAAGGCCATACAGGATCGATATGATGTAGATGTGTCAAATGTGATCGGGTTTATAGGAGTCGGCGGACCATATAGTTTTTCTGTTCGCACATCTCTATCGGTAAAGCTACTGCTTGATCAATTGTTTGAGAAAAACTATGACAGAACAAAAGGTGAGCCGTGTTCATTGGTGAATGCAAGTAACATTTCGATGCTGCTGATCCAAAGCAGACACGATGGACTGATTGATTTTTCTTGTGCGGAAGAATTATATAAAAAAGCCATAAGTCTTGGAATTGCTTGTGAATTATATGAAGTCGTCGATAAGAAAAATACGCATTCCTGGTACACGGCTGGGATGTTTCTTGAAACAAGAGAAGAAAACAAAGGACTGGATAAGTTTTTTTCCTGGATTGAGATAGTTTGATGGACGGACGCCAGAAGGAACTTCACAACTGCGCGAGAAATATTAAGATATAAAAAATAACAGGAGTATAAACAGATGAAGGATTTACAGGAAATCAGAAAAGACATTGATGTGATCGACAAAAAGATCGTGGATCTGTACAAGGAGCGCATGAACCTCACCTCAGAGGTGGCATCCTATAAGATCGCAACGGGAAAGCAGGTACTTGACCGCGAGCGTGAGCTGAGCAAGCTGAAAACGCTGGAGACACTTGCCGATTCTGATTTTACAAAACATGGCGTACGTGAACTGTTTGAGCAGATCATGTCCACGAGCCGGAAAAAGCAGTATCAGCTGCTGACCGCGTGTGGAAAAATAGAAGAACTGGGATTCACGGAGATTCCGTCGCTGCAGATGGATGGAATCCGAGTGGTTTATCAGGGCGTGGAGGGAGCGTATGCGCATCTGGCGCTGGCGTCTTACTTTGGGGAGGAGACCGACCGCTTTCATGTTGATACATGGCGGGATGCGATGGAGGCTATTAAAAGCGGAGAGGCAGACTATGCGGTACTGCCCTTTGAAAATTCATCCGCCGGTATCGTTGCAGAAAATTATGATCTGTTAAAGGAGTATGGATATTATATTGTCGGGGAGCAGAAAATAAAGATCAATCACTGTATTCTTGGACTGGAGGGAGCGGATTTCAGACGCATCAGAAAGATCTACTCCCATCCACAGGCATTGGCACAGTGCTCAAAGTTTTTGGAGGAACATCGGGAGTGGGAGATCATCCCGGAAAAAAATACGGCGATGGCAGCAAAGAAGGTAAAGGAAGATGCTGATCCCTCTCAGGCAGCGATCGCCAGCAGCCTGACGGCAGAGCTTTACGGACTTCATCTGTTAGCTGAAGGGGTTCAGAATAACAGCATGAATGAGACGCGTTTCATTATTGTGTCCCGGAAAAACGAATACGTTTCGGGAGCCGGAAAGATCAGTATCTGTGTACAGTTAAAGCATGAGTCCGGTGCGCTTTATCATGCCCTGAGCCACTTCATCTATAACGGGTTAAACATGACGAGTATTGAGTCGAGACCGATCCAGGGGCGCAACTGGGAGTATCAGTTTTTCATTGATTTTGATGGAAACTTAAAGGATGCAGCAGTACAGAATGCACTGCGCGGATTGAAAGAGGAAACACTGGACTTAAAGATCTTCGGAAATTATTAGCGAAAAGGAGAAGGATAGAATGGGCGTAACAACCTTTGCTGCAATTTATGTCGGCTCCTATGAAGTGAGCCTGAAGGTATTCGAAATTTCGGGAAACAAGAATATCCGTACGGTGGATTTTATCCGTACTCGTGTGGAGCTTGGAAAGGATGTGTTTCACGGTCAGCCCATCGGTTATGAGCTGGTGGATGAGATTTGTGATGTATTGCTGGAATTTCGTCGGATCATGGATGGATATCGGGTGGATGATTATGAGGCATATTCCGGTCCGGTACTCAGAAATACTTCAAACTGCCTGTTTATTTTAGACCAGATCGAACGTCGCACAGGCATTCGGATAAAAACAGTCGGAAATTCCGAGCACCGCTTTTTATCCTATAAATGTGTTGCTTCCAAACCGGAGTTTGGCCGCATGATCAGTGAGAGCGCTGCAGTCGTCAATGTCGGCGGAGGTGAACTTCAGATCACACTTTTCGTGCATGGGGAAGTGCTGACAACACAGCATCTGGTACTTGGAACGATGCGTCTTGCACAGTTGTTTGCGGACGGCAACCTGCGGTCGGACAATATCAAGCAGCAGATGAAGGAACTCATCGACAAGGAGATGGAGGTTTTCAAGGCGCAGTATTACCAGAACCGGACGATCAAGTATCTGATCCTGACCGGAGATTACAGTCTGGAAGTCATGCGGCGCATGGATAAAAATCTTGATGATACAACCGTTGATGCCGGAAAGTTTTCCAGCTATCTGAAACGTCTGGAGAAAAAGGAGCGAGCGCAGATCGCAGAGGCGCTGAATCTGTCCAACGATTCAGATATGCTGCTTTTGCCTTCGCTGATCCTTTACCGGCGTATCGTAGAAACATTGGCAGCCGATGCCATCTGGGTGCCGGGTATTGATATCAGTGACGGTATTGTTTATGACTATGCATTGCGTCATCGATATGTGAAACCGGTGCACGATTTTGATAAGGATGTGATATCCGCGGCACATTCATTGTCACAGCGCTACATGAGTTATTCGCCTCATATCGATGCGCTGGTGGAGATGAGCAGCCTCATCTATGATGCCATGAAGAAGGTGCACGGAATGGGCAAGCGCGAGCGCTTATTGTTGCAGACAGCAGCCATTCTGCACGATTGCGGAAAATATGTGAGCTTTGCGAACGCGCCGCAGTGTGCGTATGACATTATCCTGTCATCGGAGATCATGGGGTTGTCACATCGGGACCGCGTGATCGTGGCAAGCATTGTGAAATATAACACCTATCCGCTGGATCCTTATGATGAGGTCAGCGATGTGCTGGATCAGGAGGGGTATCTGATCGTAGCAAAATGCGCTTCCATTCTTCGTGTTGCAAATGCCATGGACCGCAGTCACAAGCAGAAATTTAAAAATGTTCGGGCGGTGCTCAAGGGCAAACAGCTCATTCTTTCTATTGAGACAGCGGATGGCATGTTGCTTGAAAAAACAATGTTTGACGCGAAAGCGGGTATGTTTGAAGATGTATTCAGTATCAAGCCGGTCGTTAAGGAAAAGAAAATCTATTTATAGTAGGGTGGGGTGCATATGGAAAAAGAGAAAACAATTGATTATGCAAATGCAAAATATTATGAAAACCGTGAACTCAGCTGGTTGAAGTTTGACCACCGTGTGTTGAGCGAGGCGAGGGATAAGTCCATTCCGCTTCTGGAACGCACAAAGTTTGTCAGCATTACCTCGTCAAACCTGGATGAGTTTTTTATGGTGCGTGTTGCATCATTAAAGGATATGGTGCATGCAAAATACAAAAAGCCTGATATTGCTGGTCTTACAGCAACACAGCAGCTGGAAAAGATCAATCAGGCGACAAGAGAGCTGGTGGAGATCCAGTATTCGACCTATAACCGTTCCCTGCTTCCGATGCTGAAGGCACAGGGCATCAGTGTATATGACCGCATGGAACTCCTGTCAGAGGTGCAGTTACAATCTGCGGAGCGCTATTTTGACGAAGTGGTCTATCCGGTGCTGACACCGATGGCAGTGGATGCGTCAAGACCGTTTCCGCTCATCCGGAACAAGACATTAAATATTGCTGCGCTGATCCAAAAAGAGGAGGAAAACGTATTTGCCACGGTGCAGGTGCCGAGTGTGCTGCCGCGTCTCGTGCCCCTTCCGACAGAGGGTGAGAATGAGTATGCGTTTGTATTGCTGGAACAGCTGATCATGCACAATATCGGCAGGCTGTTTTCCAACTATCAGGTCCTCTGTACGAGCCCTTATCGGATCATGCGAAATGCAGATCTTCCCATTGATGAGGATGAGGCAAGTGATCTGTTAAAGGAGATCGAAAAGCAGCTGAAGAAGCGCCAGTGGGGTGAGGTCATCCGTCTGGAAGTGGATGATGATGTTGATAAGGAACTGTTGTCGATCTTAAAGAAGGAACTGGACACTGCAAATGAGGATGTATTTAAAATAAACGGACCGCTGGACCTGACGTTTCTCATGAAGCTGTACGGTCTTGAGGGGAAGGATGAACTGCGTTACGCACCTTACCAGCCTCAGCCTGTACCTGAACTGATCGGCGAGAGTAACATTTTTGAGGCGATCAAAAAGGGAGATATTCTGCTGCATCATCCGTACCAGACCTTTCAGCCGGTGGTTGATTTCATTCGTCAGGCGGCAAACGACCCGGATGTACTGGCAATCAAGCAGACACTGTACCGTGTCAGCGGTAATTCGCCGATCATCGCATCTCTGGCGCAGGCGGCCGAGAATGGCAAGCAGGTGACGGTGCTGGTTGAGCTGAAAGCGCGTTTTGACGAGGAAAATAATATTGTCTGGGCAAAGAAACTGGAGAAAGCAGGCTGCCATGTCATCTATGGTCTTGTGGGCTTGAAGACGCACAGCAAGATCGCATTGGTTGTTCGGAAGGAGGAGGACGGCATTCGCCGTTATGTCCACCTTGGAACCGGAAACTATAATGATTCCACGGCAAAACTTTATACAGACTGCGGAATCTTTACTTGCTCAGAGGCGATCGGTGAAGATGCAACAGCCGTATTTAACATGCTTTCCGGATATTCGGAGCCGCTCAGCTGGAATCATCTGGTGGTGGCACCGATCTGGCTGAGAAATAAATTTTTAAAGCTGATCCGCCGAGAGACAAGACATGCGCTTGACGGCAATGAGGCGCGCATCGAAGCAAAGATGAATTCCCTTTGTGATCAGGAGATCATCGCTGCGCTCTACGAGGCATCCGCTGCCGGCGTGCAGATCGATCTGATTGTGCGCGGAATCTGCTGCCTGAAGGTGGGGATTCCCGATGTGAGTGAGAATATCCGTGTGCGATCCATCGTAGGAAATTTTTTGGAACACAGCCGTATTTTCTATTTTTATAACAACGGTAACGAGGAAGTGTACATGGGAAGCGCGGACTGGATGCCCAGAAATCTGGACCGCCGCGTGGAGATCATTTTTCCGGTGCTTGATCCGAAACTTCAGAAGAAAGTTCGGCACATTTTGCAGGTAGAGCTTGAGGACAACACCAAAGCGCACTTGTTAACCGCAGAGGGTAGTTATATCAAGCAGGACAAACGGGGTAAAGTTCTGGTCAACTCCCAGCTTCAATTCTGCGAGGAGGCAGTAGGCGCTGTCCCGAAAGCGGAAAATCAGTATAAGGATCGGGTATTTATTCCCGCAGAGCCAATAAACAGTGAGGAACAGGAAGAAGATGAGTAAGATAATTTTTTCAGATCTGGACGGGACACTGTTGTGTAGTGATAAGTCGATCTCTGAGGGAAACCGTGCGGCGATCGACCGGGCGACAAGGGCAGGACATTCCTTTGTGATCGCAACAGGCAGACCATTTGAGAGTGCGAAAATGGTCAGTGATTCACTCGGTCTGAACGGTGATGGTTGCTATATCGTGTCTTATAACGGCGGACATGTCTACGACTGTTATCGCAAAAAAGTTCTGTTCAGCCGTCAGATGGACATGCAGACCGTGCATGAGCTGTTTGCGCTGGCTGATCAGGCCGGACTATATGTTCATACCTATCAGGAGGGAGAAATACTGACAAAGGCAGCTACCGAAGAAATGGAGTGGTATGCAAGTCGTACAAACCTGAAAGCTTGTCCGCGTGCGGATGTGCTGGAGTATCTGACCAGAGAGCCCAATAAGGCAATTGTTATTGATATACATGATCAATCCCGATTGGAGCGTTTTCGCATGGCGAATGAGCAATGGGCAAAAGGAAAATGCCGCATGCTGTTTTCCTGCCCGCAGTATCTGGAAGTCGTACCGGAAGGGATTTCCAAGCAGACAGGGATCAATTTCCTGGCAAATTATCTCGGAGTTAACAATGCGGATACCATTGCGGTGGGCGATGAGACAAATGATATTGAAATGATAAAAGCGGCAGGAATCGGCGTTGCAGTGAGCAACGCCAACCCTGCCGCAAAGGAAGCTGCGGATTATGTGACAGTCAGCAATAATAATGAGGATGCGATCGCAGAGGTCATTGAGAGATTCGTACTCTAAAGTAGAAGCATACAATTTTCTCGCTGCACTTCCGTACGAAAGCTCGAAAACTGCATGACTTCTATTTGCATGACTTCTATTTGCGTGACTGCTTGATAGTCTCTAAGATCGAGTAAGGAATGTACAGCTTTCCACGTCCGACCCCGAGGTGGATGTCGGGCTTGTTTGTGCCGTGAAAATCAGAGCCGCCGCTGATGAGCAAGCCCTCGTCGCGGGCAAGTGTTTTGTAGATCTGTTCATCGGCTGTGGTGTTTTCCGAGTAGATAGCTTCGATACCAACCAGACCGTGTGCCTTCATCTCGCGGATCATGCGTAAAAGCTGTGAGCGATCCATATGATACATGACCGGATGAGCAAGTATCGGTGTGCCGCCTGCGGCTAAGATATAGTCAACCGCATCCATCGGTGTGACCTTCGGACGGCCGACATAGCAGCGGCAACCGTCACCGATATATTCTGAAAAGGCGGTCTTCATGTCGGGAATATAACCCTTGTCCAGCAGATATCGTGCGATGTGTGCGCGGGTGATGACCGCATCCGGAAAGCGTGCTTCCAGTGCTTCCTGTGTGATATCAAAGCCTTCGGCGCGCAGCTTTTCCAGCATATAGACGTTTCGGTTGTCTCTGGACCGGCGGAAATCCGCCATCTGTTTTTGCAGTGTTGCGTTTTCAATGTCGATATAGAGTCCGACCACATGAACCTCGATCCCCTCATATTCCGTGGACAGTTCCACACCGGGGATCAGTTCAATGCCGGCAGCTTTGGCTGCCTCGGCTGCTTCAGCAATGCCGGCTGTTGTGTCGTGGTCAGTCAGTGAAAATGCACGAAGCCCTGCGCGTTTGGCTTCTGCAACCAGTTCTGTCGGTGTGAACGTGCCGTCGGACGCGTTGGAGTGAACATGCAGATCAATGATATGTGTATCCATAGAAAACCTCCCGGTAAAATTTTTTCAAACATAGATAAGGGTAACATATTTTTGAAAAAAATAAAACAAAAAATACTTGACGCATGTGATGTGATGTGTTATGTTAAATGAGTTGAAAACAGCAAGCAGAGTATCCACTCTCACCTTAGCACAAGCGCGTGACTCGGGTTCATAAGTGTTCAATGACGGTTTCGGCAGTGGTTTTTTGCCGGATCGCGTGAGACGTATGTGATCAGTGGATGCAAAATGCATCCATTATTTTTTTGCTTGCAGGCTTGTCGGATGCTGTTTGAAAAACTGTTGTATGAGTCAGATTCTATATTAAGAAATGTCACGCTCTGTGAGCCATTTCTTAATCAAGTATTAAAAATGGAGGTGTGGTGTCATTAGCGAATTAATGATTAACGAACAGATCAGAGACAAAGAGGTTCGTGTGATTGGAGAAAACGGAGACCAGTTAGGTGTTATGCCCATCAAGGAGGCAATGAGGCTGGCAGAAGAGGCGGAGTTAGATCTGGTAAAGATCGCGCCCACAGCAAAACCGCCGGTATGTAAGATCGTAGATTACGGTAAATATCGTTACGAGCTTGCCCGCAAGGAAAAGGATGCCCGTAAGAAACAGAAAACGGTGGAGCTGAAGGAAGTACGTCTTTCTCCAAATATTGATTCCAATGATCTGAATACAAAGATCAGTGCTGCCAGAAAGTTTATCGGAAAGGGCAATAAGGTGAAGATCACCCTGCGTTTCCGTGGCAGAGAGATGGCACACATGCAGCAGAGTCGTCATATCCTGGACGACATTGCAGAGCAGATGGCTGATATCGCAGTTGTAGAAAAAGCGCCGAAGCAGGAGGGCAGAAGCCTTGCAATGGTGCTTGGAGAGAAAAAATAAGAAGAACATTTTAAAGGAGGAACTTATTATGCCTAAGATCAAAACAAAAAGAGCTGCTGCAAAGCGCTTTACAAAAACCGGAACCGGAAAGTTAAAGAGAAATAAAGCTTATAAGAGCCATATCTTAACCAAGAAGAGCACAAAGCGTAAGAGAAACTTAAGACAGGCTGCAATGACAGACGCAACAAATGTAAAGACAATGAAGAAAATCTTACCTTATCTGTAAGATCGTGTGAAGGAGGAAATAAGAAATGGCAAGAGTTAAAGGTGGTTTAAACGCTAAGAAGAAACATAATCGTACCTTAAAGTTAGCAAAGGGATACAGAGGAGCTCGCTCAAAGCAGTATCGTATCGCTAAGCAGTCAGTTATGAGAGCACTGACCAGCTCTTATGCAGGACGTAAGCAGAAGAAGAGACAGTTCCGTCAGTTATGGATCGCTCGTATCAACGCAGCAGCCCGTATGAACGGATTGTCTTACAGCAAGATGATGCATGGCTTAAAGTTAGCCGGTGTTGACATGAACCGTAAGATGTTAGCAGAGCTTGCAGTGAATGATGCAGAGGGCTTTGCAGCATTAGCTGAGGTTGCTAAGGCAAAGTTAGCTTAATCTGAGAAAATGATCAGGGAGTATCACAATGAGTGATACTCCCTTTTACTATGTCTGATTATCAGTATCTGACTTCACGGAGCGGGCTGATAAACGGTAATTTTTCGGTGACATGCCTTTTACTTTATGAAATGCTTTGGAAAAATACAGGTTATTCTCGAATCCGACGGAATTTGCAATGGCAGTGACGGAAAGATCAGAGTTCTCTAACAGATTGCATGCCTGCCGGATGCGGAAAGACGTCAGGTATTCTTTGGGCGATTTTTCCAGTACCTTTTCGAAGGACCGGAAAAGATGACTGCGGCTTAAGCCTACATAATCCGCGATATCTTCCACCGTGATCGGATAGGAATAATTGGCGGAGATATAGGCGATCGCTTTTTGTACGTAGCCGGAATAGGAGGTCTGCGGAGGTTTTTTTGTGGCGCCCTGCATGAATAATGCAAGTGCCGTGTACAGTCGTCCTGTCATTTCTACCGCCTGCTCAAACTCATTACCCCTTACTTCATAGATGCAGAGCAGTTGGTGCAGAATCTTGTCACCGAAAGGAGCGGCGGTAATATAGGGCTGCTCCTTTGTAAAATCAGTCGCGTTTAAAATGGAGAGCGCATCACTGCCGTTAAAGCCGACCCACGCATACTCCCACGGGTCAGACACATCCGCATAGTAAGTAACTTCCTGATTCGGATAGACCAGAAAAGCGTCGCCCGCATGAAGTTCATATTTTTTATTCTTCAGCTCGTAATAGCCACAGCCGGAGATGACATAGTGGATCAGATAGTGATCCCGCACACCCGGTCCCCACTGATAGAGCGAATCGCATTTCTGGTATCCAACATTGTAGACGGAGAGGGATACCAGTTCTTTTTTTGTAGCTTTGTAGGAATTTTTATAATTCATCATCTGTCTCCCGTTTAGTGTTTTCCACCAGCACCGGAAATTTTACCGGCCTGTTTGGAGGAATCTGTTTTTATTATACATGCTTATGCAACATTTTTCTATGTTCCGCATACATTTTTTTCTGGAAAAAATAAAAAAAATATGTAGACTTATCAGTAAAGAAACAGATGTACCGAACAATCATATAAATAACGAAAGGTGGTAACGATCATGGCAATTTTAGTAACAGGAGGAGCCGGTTATATCGGAAGTCATACATGTGTAGAGCTTTTAGATGCAGGCTATGAGGTAATCGTTCTGGATAACCTGTCAAATTCCAGTGAGAAATCCTTAGAGCGTGTGGAGGCTTTGACGGGAAAGAAGGTTACCTTTTACAAAGGCGACATTTTAGACCGTGAATTGTTAAATGATATTTTCAAAAAGGAGACGATCGACAGTTGTATTCATTTTGCAGGCTTAAAGGCAGTCGGAGAGTCTGTGTCAAAGCCGTGGGAGTATTATGAGAACAACATTGCCGGTACGCTGACGCTTGTGGATGTGATGAGACAGAACGGCTGTAAAAACATCATCTTTTCTTCTTCGGCAACTGTGTACGGAGATCCGGCAGAAATCCCTATTACCGAAAACTGCCCGAAGGGACAGTGCACGAACCCTTACGGCTGGACAAAGTCCATGCTGGAGCAGATCTTGTCAGATATGCAGAAGGCAGATTCCGAGTGGAATGTGATCCTGCTTCGTTACTTTAACCCCATCGGTGCACATCCAAGCGGAACCATGGGAGAAAACCCGAACGGTATTCCGAACAACCTGATGCCTTACATTACACAGGTTGCTGTGGGTAAGCTGGAGCAGCTGGGCGTATTTGGAGATGATTATGATACACCGGACGGAACCGGCGTGCGTGATTACATCCATGTGGTAGACCTGGCGATCGGTCATGTGAAGGCGTTAAAGAAGATCGAGGAGAAAGCCGGACTTTGTATTTACAACCTCGGTACCGGACATGGCTACAGCGTGCTTGATATTGTGAAGAATTTTGAGGCTGCCAATGATATCAAGATCCCTTATGTGATCAAAGACCGCCGCCCCGGAGATATCGCGACCTGCTACTGTGATCCGTCAAAGGCGAAAAAAGAACTTGGCTGGGAGGCAAAATACGGTATCCGTGAGATGTGTGCGGACTCCTGGAGATGGCAGAAAAATAATCCGAACGGATATGAGGATTAAAATGCACGCAAGCGTGAAATTGTCGCTTTTTTCAGAAAAATGAAAAAATTTTAGAAAAAACCTTGACATACGATGAACCGTCTGGTAGTATAATAAACGGTTCGTTGGTCAAGCGGTTAAGACGCCGCCCTCTCACGGCG
>CALZQA010000082.1 GCA_945828315.1 uncultured bacterium
AGATAGCGTAGCGTCTCGTGGGCTCGGAGATGTGTATAAGAGACAGCGATCACGGTAGACGGTCAGCTTTACGGCACCTATGCATTAAATGAGTCAAGGGAGATTCCGGTTGAACTGGAGGGCAGGGTTGCAAATATCATAGTGATAGAAGGCGGTTCGGCATATATGAAGGATGCAGACTGCCCTGACAAACTTTGTATGCATCAGGGTGCGATCTCGCGCAATGGACAGACGATCGTTTGCCTGCCTCATAAGCTGGTCGTGGAAGTTGTCGGAGGAGAGAAAGAGGAATATGATTCCATCAGCGGATAATCGATCAAAGGGTCAACGCAGGCACAGGACATCCCTGTCTGCAGAAAAAACCGCATATCTTGGGCTTTGTCTCGCATTGGCGCTGATCTGCAGTTATGTTGAGGCATTGATCCCGATTCCGATCGGCATTCCGGGTGTGAAGCTGGGACTGACGAATGTAGTCATTGTCGGGATCCTTTATCTCAGCGGTTGGCGGGATGCGGCGCTGATCTCATTCGCGCGCGTCCTTTTGTCAGGGTTCTTTTTCGGGAATCTCTACAGTATTTTGTACAGTATGGCAGGGGCATTTCTCAGTCTGTTGGTGATGACCGCCATCAAACAGACCGGACAGCTCCATCTGATCAGCGTCAGCGCCGCCGGCGGGATCGCGCACAATGTGGGGCAGTTTTTGGTGGCGGCGCTCGTTGTGGAAAACTACCGGATCCTCTACTATCTTCCGGTGCTGTTTCTCGTGGGAATGGCGACAGGTGTCCTGATCGGTGTGGCGGCATCAGGTGTATTAAAGCGGCTGCCGCCGGCGGTATGGCATATCGGAAAGACGTTTTCAAAAAATCAGGATAGCACTGTGTAATTATACACATGAAAAAATCAGGAAGGAAGTAACTTATCGTTACAAAGGTAGGATATGATACAGTATATCAAAGGGACACTGGCGGATATGGACGAGGAATCCGTGACCATAGACAACCATGGGATCGGGTTTCAGGTATATATTTCCGGTCAGACGTTCGAGTATCTGCCCGAGATCGGCGCAGAGATCAAAATGTATATCTATTTTCAGGTCAAAGAGGACGGCCTTGCGCTGTTCGGTTTTCTTACAAAAGATGATCTGCGCGTTTTTAAGTTGCTCATTAGCGTCAATGGTGTAGGTCCCAAAGGGGCACTTGCGATCCTGTCTGTCCTGACACCGGATGATCTGCGCTTCGCGGTGATCGCAGACGATGCAAAGGCCATCTCCAAGGCACCGGGCATCGGCGCAAAGACGGCACAGCGGGTGGTGTTGGAGCTGAAGGACAAGCTGAAGCTGGAGGATGCGTTTTCTCCAAAGGAAGAACTTGTGAAAAATCCGGCGATCGAGCTGGAAAAAGGAGTCCGTCAGGAGGCGCTTCTGGCACTCACTTCTCTGGGCTATTCTGCGTCGGAAGCATCTTCCGTGCTTTCCGGCATTGAGATCACACCGGAGTCTGACGTAGAGGATATTCTCAAGCTTGCACTGAAGAATATGGCGTTCATATAAACACGCGATGTTAAAGTTGTCAGAAAAATAATAGGAGTGTTTTTACATGAACAATCGAAAAGTGATTTCCACAGAAATACAGGAAGAAGATATAAAAGTAGAAAAGAACTTGCGGCCACAGCGTCTGGAGGAGTATATCGGACAGGAGAAGGCAAAGGCAAACTTAAAGGTATACATCGAAGCGGCAAAAAAGCGCGGTGAACCGTTAGATCATGTGTTGTTTTACGGGCCGCCGGGTCTGGGAAAGACTACGCTTGCCGGTATCATTGCAAACGAAATGGGTGTGCATGTGAAGATCACCTCCGGACCGGCGATCGCAAAGCCTGGAGAGATGGCGGCGATCCTAAGCAATCTGGCCGAGGGAGATCTGCTGTTCGTGGATGAGATCCACCGCCTGAACCGTCAGGTGGAGGAAGTGCTATATCCGGCAATGGAAGACTATGCGATTGATATTATGATCGGAAAGGGTGCGACTGCACGTTCTATTCGTCTGGATCTGCCCAAATTCACATTGGTAGGAGCGACAACCCGTGCGGGATTGCTGTCCGCGCCCCTGCGCGATCGTTTTGGTGTGATGCATCATCTGGAATTCTATACGGTGGACGAACTGAAAACGATCATTCAGCATTCTGCAGTGAAGCTTGGTGTAGAGATCGATGAGGCAGGTGCTTTTGAGCTTGCAAGACGATCACGCGGAACGCCGCGTCTTGCAAATCGTCTGTTGAAGCGTGTACGTGATTTCGCGCAGGTGAAATATGATGGAAAGATCACTGAGGAAGTGGCGAGTTTTGCATTGGACTTGCTGGAAGTGGACAAGATGGGACTGGACAACAGTGACCGAAAGCTGCTCATGACCATCATTGAAAAGTTTTCCGGTGGACCGGTGGGGTTGGATACACTGGCAGCGGCAATCGGAGAGGACGCAGGCACGATCGAGGATGTTTACGAACCGTATCTGGTCATGAACGGATTTATTAACCGTACACCGAAGGGCCGTGTTGTGACGGAATACTGTTACAAGCACTTTGGCTTGCCGATGTGAGTTGCTTTTTTGGACGAAAACAGATATGATAGATATCATTAGGGGTCGAAACGCTGTAAGCGGCGTGATACCGGTGATGGGCGTTATTTTGCGCACAGGGAGGAAGAACATATGGCAACAAAAGCGAGTACTGTAGTAGTCATCGATAAAAAGGAATATAACCTGAGTGGTTTTGAGGAAGAAGAATACCTGCAGCGTGTGGCTGCATATATCAACCAGAAGATCACGGAGATGAATCAGCAGGATTCTTATAAACGGATTCCGCAGGATATGAAAAACATCATGCTGCAGCTCAATCTTGCTGATGATTATTTTAAAGCGAAGGAGCAGGCGGGCAGTGCCGGTTCCAAGTTCTCAGAACTGGAAAAAGAGATCTTTGACCTCAAGCATCAGCTCGTAGATGCGCAGATGCAGCTTGATGAGGCGAACGGGAAGGTCTCAGAGGTAAATTCAAGACTGGAACTTGTAAAGACGCAGAATGAACAGATGCAGGGCCAGATTGAGCAGCTGGAGAAGGAGAAGCGTGAATTGACGCAGAAAAATGAGCGGCTGACCGCTGATCTGGAGGAAGTTTTGTTAAAGTAGATGCTGCATACGAGGGAGAAATCATCGAAGGAGATGGTGCTCCGGCAGTGTATGTTTACGAGGGGGACGAAAAACGCGCCCCCTTTTATACTTTGTGAAACAGGATGAATGATATGAAAAAAATGGAATTGCTGGCTCCGGCGGGATCGCTGGAGACATTGAAGGCGGTATGCGAGGCTGGTGCGGACGCGGTGTATCTGGGCGGCGGACAGTTTGGTGCCCGGGCATATGCAAAAAATTTCACACAGGATGAACTTTTATATGCGATCGATTATGTACATCTGCATGAGAAAAAGCTGCATCTGACTGTCAATACACTTTTGAAAAACCGGGAGCTGGAAGAACAGTTATATGATTATCTGCTACCCTTCTATGAGCAGGGACTGGATGCGGTCATTGTCCAGGATGCAGGTGTGTTCTCGTTTATTAAGAAATATTTTCCAGGGCTGGAACTGCACGCCAGTACACAGATGACAATTGCAAGTGCGGAAGGTGCGCGATTCTGGAAAGAGGCAGGTGCCGACCGGATCGTGCTGGCGCGCGAACTGTCAATTAATGAGATACGCCGGATCCATGAGACACTGGATATCGAACTGGAATGTTTTGTGCATGGGGCGCTCTGTTACTGCTATTCCGGACAATGCCTTTTCAGCAGTATGCTGGGTGGAAGAAGCGGAAATCGCGGGCGCTGTGCACAGCCATGCCGCCTGCCCTACAGTGTGGCTGATGAGGGACAATCGCTGACAAAGGGTGAGCTGTATCCACTGAGTCCCAAGGATCTGTGCGCCATTGATCTGCTTCCGAAGCTTATGAAGGCCGGCGTCAGCTCTTTAAAGATCGAAGGACGCATGAAACAGACACAGTACGCTGCCGGCGTAACGAGGATCTACCGTAAGTATCTGGATATTCTGGAATCCGGGCAGATTGCATACAGTTCTCCGGAAGCAGAACCCCGCGGAAAGAAAAATAGCTGTAACAAAGGTTATGCAGTTGCAGAAGGAGACCGCAGAGCGCTCATGGAGCTTGGCAATCGCAGCGGTTTTACCGCAGGCTATCTGCGCGGGGAAAAGGGCAGGGAGATGATGAGCCTGCACAGCCCGAAGCACACGCTGGAACAGCCCGCAGTTGCAATCGTGCCGGAAGACAAAAAGCGTATGATCTCCGGAAACTGTTCCTGCAGATTGGGTGAACGTATCAGCCTTACCGTCACAGATGATACGAGCGGCCAGAGAGTCACAGTATACGGAGGAGAGATACAGCCGGCAAAAAATGCACCGGCACAGACTGAAGGCATTGAGAAGGTATTGCGGCAGACCGGTGATACGGATTTTTTGTTTGCATCCTTACAGATCGATCTGGATGAAAATTGTTTTATCCCGAAACAGTTTCTGAAAGCAGTTCGGCGCGAGGCACTTGACCAGCTGAAAGAAGAATTGTTGTTGAAACATCGAAGAATCAGAAAGGCATTCCTGCCGGAAGATATTTCGGATAATCGATCGTTAGAACATACGGAGGCGTTGCATACGCAGCAGATTCTGGCTGTCTGCGATACACTCAGTCAGCTGGCCGTCTGTACAGAAAAAGATTATATTAAAACAGTTGCCCTGCAGCTGCAGAGTTTTCTTCCGGAGCATCTGGATGATGCGGTCAATAAGGCGGCGCAGCAATGCGCAAAAGCCGGAAAAGAACTGCTGCTTGCAATGCCGTCTGTTTTACGTGCTGAAACAGCAGATTCCTATGAAAAACAGTGGATCTGCATACAAAATATGCAGGAAAATAACATGATTGACGGATTTCTTGCAAAAAACTATGATTCCTTAGGATTTTTGCGTCGCATGGGAACGGCTCCTGAATGTGTATGGCTGGACAGCCAGCTCTATACATTTTCTGACCGGGCAGTTTCGTTTTTCCGGGAGCAGGGCTATCTGAACCGGACGCTCCCGCTGGAGTTGAACGCAAAGGAACTTTGTCGTATGCCCCAGGATGGCAGTATGCTTGTGATCTACGGACGTGCTCCTTTTATGGTCAGCAGTCAGTGTGTGAATAAAAACATCTCCGGCTGTGATCATAAAGGGAAAAAACTGGAGCTAGTGGACCGCTACGGAAAGCATCTGCCGGTTAAAAATTATTGTGGTGTTTGCTGCAATATGATCTATAACGCTGTGCCGACACTATTGTTTTCCGACCGGGTTTGGTCTGAAGTGGAAAAGATCCATCCGCAGACACTCCGCATGGATTTTACGGTGGAAGATGAAAATGAGACGAGGTCGGTGCTTGCGCTGTATGAACAGCAGATCCTGGGATATCCGGCTGGGGAAACTGTGTTTTGCGGGGAATCTACCAGAGGTCATCTGGGGCGCGGCGTTGAATAGCCGAATAAGAGAGGAATTTTATGGTTACGATTATTACGGAAGTATCAAAATATCTGATGATGATCCTGTTTGCATGCTATACCTATGAGTGTTTTTCCGTGCTGCAGAAATCCAGTTCTCCGGATCGTCAGAAGCATATTCTGCGCAGGCAGCAATGTTTCATGTTTTTGATCCATCTGGACGCCTACCTGGTGATCTTTGCAGTGAAACAGGAACTACAGGTACTTGCATTTTTCGTGGTGCAGGAACTTTTGATCTGGGCGATCCAGCTCATTTACCGGTTCCTGTACAAAAAGGCTTCCAGACTTGTGACAAACAATCTTTGCATGCTCCTGATCATCAGCTTTATCATATTGACACGTCTGAGCGAGGAAAAGGCGATCCGCCAGTTTACATTTGCAGTCATAGGAACACTGGTGATGCTGCTTGTGCCGTTTTTCATCCGGCACATCCATTTTCTGCATAAGCTGCCGTACCTCTATGCCGTTGTCGGCATCGCACTGCTGGTGCTGGTAGCAGTCGCGGGAAAAACAGACTATGGAGCAAAATTGTCGTTTACGTTCGGCTCAGTGAGCCTGCAGCCTTCTGAGTTTATCAAGATCCTGTTTGTCTTTTTTGTGGCAGCGATGTTTTATCATGCCATTGATTTCAGGCAGGTAGTCATCACCACCGTGCTGGCGGCGGCGCATGTGCTGGTGCTGGTGATATCCAAGGATCTGGGAAGCGCATCGATCTTTTTTATCACTTATCTGGTCATGCTGTATGTGGCCACCAAAAATCCGGGATATCTCGGACTGGGAGCGGCAGCCGGATCGCTTGCGGCTGTGATCGCATACAAGCTGTTTTCACACGTGAAGGTGCGTGTGGTGGCCTGGAAGGATCCGCTGTCAGTCATTGATAATCAGGGTTACCAGATCTGCCAGTCGCTCTTTGCGATCGGAACCGGTGGATGGTTCGGTCTGGGGCTCTTTGGAGGCATGCCGGATAAAATACCCGTGGCGGATGAGGATTTTGTCTTTGCGGCGATCTCAGAAGAACTGGGCGGCGTATTTGCGATCTGTGTGATCCTGGTGTGCGCCAGCTGTTATCTGATGTTTTTGAATATCGCCATGCAGATCCATAATCAGTTTTATAAGCTGATCGCACTGGGACTGGGTACTGTCTATGGATTTCAGGTGTTTCTGACGATCGGAGGCGTGATCAAATTTATCCCTTCCACGGGTGTCACACTGCCTCTGGTAAGCTACGGAGGCAGTTCCCTTTTGTCAACACTTATTATATTTGCAGTTATACAGGGACTTTATATCATCAGAGAGGACGAAGTATCGGATGAAAAAAAGAACAACAGGAAGGGCAGCCGCAGAAGAAAACGAGCAGCTGCAGACCACAGACAGGAAAACGCGAAAGCGTGACAGAAATAAAGAATTTGCCGTGATCGCTTATTTATTCATCGGCATTTTTCTGGCTATGATCGCATATTTTACTTATTTTCAGGTGGCGCGCAGCGAGCAGTTTATCAACAACCCGTACAATACCAGACTCGACAGTTTCGCAAAGCGCATCATCCGCGGAGATATCGTGTCCGATGACGGCACACTGCTGGCCACGACAAAGACAGATGCGGATGGAAATGAGACGCGGGAATATCCTCAGGGTAAAAAATACGCACATGTGGTGGGATATGCGGAAAACGGAAAGGCTGGTCTGGAATCCAGCTATAATTTTCAGCTTTTGCGTTCGCATTCCTTTATCCTTGAACGGGTGGTAAATGAGATCGAGGGCAAAAAAAATCAGGGCGACACGCTGGTGACAACGCTGAACAACGATCTGCAGCAGGCCGCCTATGAGGCGCTGGGAGACCGGAAAGGGGCGGTGGTCGTTCTTGAACCTAATTCCGGTAAGATCCTTGCAATGGTTTCTAAACCGGATTTTGACCCGAATACCATCGTATCCAACTGGGATGCGATCCTGGCAAATGATGATCAGAATTCCGTGCTTTTGAACCGGGCGAGTCAGGGACTTTATCCTCCCGGCTCCACATTTAAGCTGGTGACGGCTCTGGAATATATCCGGGAGCATCCAAAAGCCTACAAAAATTACAGCTATGAATGTTCCGGAAGCATTACAGCGGATAATTACACGCTGCATTGCTTTGGCAATTCCGTGCACGGCGAGGTGGATCTGAAGAAATCGATGGCAAAGTCCTGCAACAGCTCCTTTGCAAACATCGGACTGTCTCTGGATCTGAAAAGTTACTTGGATACATGTGAGGATCTGCTGTTTAATAAGAGCCTGCCGACGGAATTTGCCAGCAGCAAGAGCAGATTTTCGCTGCAGCCGGATGCAGGTGACAGTGCAGTGATGGCAACGGCGATCGGACAAGGAGAAACACTTGTCAGTCCGCTTCATATGGCGCTGATCGTTTCCGCGATCCAGAATGACGGTGTGCTGATGAAACCTTATCTGGTACAACGCGTGGAAAATTCAGACGGTAACGAGGTGGAATGCTACGAGCCTTCCGCTTACGGTCGTCTGATGACGGAGAGTGAAGCCAAGGTTCTGCGGGGCATGATGAAGGCTGTTGTGACGGAGGGAACTGCCTCTGCGCTTGCTTCCGAAAAATATACAGCCGCAGGAAAGACCGGATCGGCAGAATTCGGCACAAACAAAGGTGACAGCCATGCGTGGTTTGTAGGCTATGCCAGTGCAAAGGGAAGTTCGCCCATCGCCATCGCAGTTATTGTGGAAGGAGCGGGAAGCGGAAGTTCGGTTGGCGTGCCGATCGCAAAGACTGTGTTTGACACGTACTTTAAATAAGAGTATACTATTTCATGATTATTAATTTTTAACCACATCAGGAGGAATTGCAATGATCGAGGCAACCAGTTGTGGTGGTGTGGTAATATTTCGTGGAAAGATACTGTTACTTTACAAGAATTACCGGAACAAGTATGAAGGCTGGGTTCTCCCGAAAGGTACCGTGGAAAACGGCGAGGAATACAAAGAGACAGCGGCTCGTGAGGTAAAGGAGGAGGCGGGAGTAGAGGCTTCCATCATTAAATATGTGGGTAAAAGTCAGTATACTTTTAACGTTCCGGAGGATGTTGTGCAGAAGGAAGTGCACTGGTATCTGATGATGGGCGACAGCTATTACAGCAAACCACAACGAGAGGAATTTTTCGTGGATTCCGGTTATTACAAATATCACGAAGCGTATCATCTGTTAAAATTTAACAATGAAAAACAGATCTTAGAGAAGGCATATAATGAATATCTGGATCTGAAAAAAAGTAATCTGTGGGGCAGTCATAAGTATTGGTAATTGGATTTATGAGGATAATATATGATATGGTACGATGACCTGTTTGTCGGGCAAAGCATCAGCCAACGCAGGAAAAAGCGAATCATCCGAAAAGTAAAGAGGCGCAGTATTCTGGGAGCGGAATATCTGCTCACCCTCTCTGCCAATCCGGACAATCTGATCGATATCATAAGCGTGCAGGTGGTCAGGCAGCGCTGTTATCCGAGAAAGGATCTGGTCGTGATCGGGCTGGCGGGAAATTATGAGGAAGCGCTGATGCTTGCCGGGGAGATCGTGACTGGTATTTACGCTGTTCAGGGGAACTTCAAATTGCGGGAGTTTTTTCAAAAGAACTGGCATAACAGCAGAGAGGATGGCATGCAATGTTAGGAATCTTGCTCATGATCTTGAAGATCATCGGAATACTCCTGCTTTGTATTTTGGGACTGTTTCTCGCACTGGTCCTGGCCCTTTTGTTTGTACCGATCCCGTACCACATATATGTGAAGGGTGATTCGGGCGGTACGGAAACATTTGTGTTCTGGGTAAAGATATTCGGCCTTCAGGTTTTCCCGCAGAAAGAACGTAAAAAGCGAAGAAAGAAGCAGGATAAAAAACAGGAAAACAGGGGCAAGGAAATACCGCAGGAACCGGGAGATAAATGCAGAGAGACCGGTGAGGGGCTTCGGACAGCGGGGCAGGAGACAGATACGTCGCAGGTTTTCGACGCGGCACAGGAACAGTCATCGTCTGATGGGTGGACAAAACAAAAAAATCGAAAGAAACACAAAGCATCCAAAGATAAGGGAAAGGATGCGTCCGACAGAGATGTGACAGGCATGTTAAAAATGTTTCATGCAGAGTGTACGGACGAAGGGAACCGGCGCGCACTCAGGCATCTGTTGTCGGAGATTCATTATCTGCTCCGGCATTTCGGACCCCGCCGTGTGCGGGCGGACGTGAGTTTCTCGCTGGGAGATCCGGCTAATACCGGATATGCAACAGCAGCACTGAGCATGTGTCCCTTCTCTTATGGAAAAGGCTGCCGGATCATACCGGACTTTGAGAAAGAACAGTTGTATCTGCGAGGCTGGATGGATGCACGGGGACATGTGCGGGCGGTCCATATTCTTGTTATTGGACTGCGTTTGCTTCTGGATCGGGATATCAGAAAGATCATAGGAAAAATTCTAAAGAAAAGCAACAATAAGTAAAGAAAGAAAATCAGATTAGGTACAGGAGGCATTGACTATGGGAGAAAACAGTAATTTCCGTTCGACGGTAGAATCATTATTTAAAGGAATGGACAGTTTCATTTCCTCAAAGACAGTGGTGGGAGATGCAATCCATATTGGTGATACGATCATCCTTCCGCTGGTGGA
>CALZQA010000083.1 GCA_945828315.1 uncultured bacterium
ATTTTTGCGAAGGATCCCCGAATGAGGTCGAGAAGTGCTGCCATGGTGGTAAGCGTAGCCGTGTAGCTCATGCGTATCCCATCGATATTCTTAAGATCCTGTTTTGGGGGAATGTACGCAAATTTATAGCTTGTGTGAAGCGCCAGCGTTAGTTCACCGTTGTGCAGACTGAGGGCGGCTACCCTGCTGTTGGCAGCGAAGGCCTCCAGCATGCCGATCAGCTCGCGAATCTGCGGTGTCACCGCGTCATCCGCCTCCGTACCGTCTGCAGTGCGGGCGGAATAGTAATTAGTGAAGGCGACGGGATCGTCGAGACCGCCACCCTTTCGCGTTGGATACTCGGTATGCTTGGGAGTGCCGTTCAACCACGTGGCAAACTCAAACTCGGACCGGTCCCGTAGGTCAAGATCGGCAACGGGCCCGCAGATATCCTTGCATCGCAGCACAATGCCATAAAATGCGGCACGGGGATAGGTAAAATCATCATCCGGGTGATCCGACTCCACTCTGCGGCTCAAGGTCACGTTGGCGGCAGAGAACCGCATGCCATTGCGGGCACCCTCGTAGAAATTCGCGATCCCGCAATCCTCCCAGGGACTACGCACCGGATCGATACGCCTCAGGAACGCTTCGTCAATGGGCATCTCCGGCTTTTCCGGCGCGGGGCCGAACATACGCGCCAGTTCCCCGTAAAAGAAACTGCCGAGTTGCTGTGTCAGAAGGGCATTTTTCTTTCCTTGCGCCCGCATCGGGAGCAGGAACATGAGTAGGACGATGAACGCGATCAAACCGAGAACGATCAGAACATTGTCCTGCAGGAACGCCGCGAGAAATAATGCGATGATCATGACAATGATCAGCTTTCCCCCGATGCGCTCAATGTTCTCATAGTGTTTCACCTTTCGGGACAGCTCCTCATCGCTCATCTTTTCAAAACCGGTCTCGTCAGGTCTATTTTGTTTCATATATTTTTCTCCTTTTCTGTAATTCTTTTCGTCCATAAAGCCGCTGCTTCCGCGCCTTAACCTTCCCCATAGATTCCCCGGGCGTTTTCGATCCAGAATGCGTCATTCTGGAATTCCTCATACCAATAGTCCGCCTCGTCCGAATCGGTGCAATGCACCTCCACATTGGCGATAAAGCTGGGGTCGACGACGCAATACCATGCCATCGGAACGACATTGCCGTAGGCGTCTGTCCCCTCGCCGCAGGCGATGATCACATTTCCTTGCAACTCCATCCTCGCACGGGCATCAAAGGTCTCCAAGAATGCGTCAGTGGTCCACCCCGATTCGTTGGACTCGATCCAGAAGAGCATCCCGGTATCCCACAGGGTATAGAAATTCATTTTCCCGTTTTCATCCAAGGTGCCTTCCGAGGAAAACACATCGGGATACGTCAGCATCAGGCCGGTGGATTCATCATAGTAAGTATTGTAGGAAGTCTCTCCGTCCTCGGTGGATCCCTCATCGCCTCGCACATCGTCATCGGCGGCATAGAAGCCAGACCCCATATAGGGAACGTCCGAGGGGAATGTGTTGATGGAAGAAGACAGGTTCTCCAAGACCAGCTCCTGGCCACCATCCATGGTGTAATAGATATTTTCGGCGTCCAGATTCTCGGTCAGGGTGCGCCAAAGGCTGTCCATCATGAACCAGCACTGGGAATCATAGTCAAAGAAGAAGAACTCCTCCTTCTGCTCCCGGTCGTCCAGCCCTGCAACCAGCGTAGAATCCGCAGCCCAGTCCACGATCCAGCCGTCCTCGGTCTGGCTGGCGGTGATGGTAAAGTCCAGCCCAGTCAGCTCGCTGAGTGATTGGGCCAGTTCCTCGGCAGTCTTTTGGGCACCGGTATATTCGATGGGGTATTCTTTGACCTCATCGGCATAGAAAACGGCATAGAGGATATCGGTCTGGGTACGCTCTGCTGCACTCGGTGCCGGTTCCGCCGGCGTCGATGAGTTTGACGTGTCGGATGGCGATGCACGCTTGCAGGCCGAAAGGCTCAGTAGGAACAGTACGGAAAGTGTACGCACCCAAAAATTGCGAAAGTTTTTCATTTTTCATTTCCTCTCTATCCGTTGACTCAGTCACAAATGCGGAAGAACAGGTAGTTGTAAGGTTCTTCCGAGTCGCCATCCATAATATAGCTCTCAGCCATAGGGTCACTCTGCTGCTTCCGCTTCATGAAGTCCTCATAGTTGTCCTCCTCCAGCTCGGCGGCAAAAACAAGGCCGTCATATCCTTCGGGCAGGTAAACCATATAGCTCTTGGTGAAAACCATATACCAATCCGCCACATAGAATTCAGTCTCTGTGGAGAAAGAATGGTCACGTCGCTGTTGCCGTCGCCGTTCAAATCAGAGAAGTCTATGCCCTGATACATCCCCCACGCGTTGTCCGCAAGGGTGATCGGATAGTCCACATAGGCGAACAGGGTCTGGACCTCCTCGTCGTAATAAAACGTGGCGTCTGCTTTGTGGACACATACCAGGATGTCGGTGCCCTCACCGCCGCGGGTGATGGTGCCGCCGTCGGCCACAATGCCCCATGTGCGCTAATCGGTACCGGTGATGCCGCCGTTAAAGCCGCAGGCGGCAAGGCTCAGACAGAGCAGCGCCAGGGCGAATATCAAAAGGGGTCTCCGTTGTCTCATTTCATTTTCCTCCTTCTTCCGCGGGGCTTCAGATGTCCCAGTTATCCATCCAGTTTGCACCCCAGTCAACAGCGGGATCGTACGGTTCTTGCGGAATCCAGCCCGCAGGAAGTCGATCGTCCTGCCCGTGTTGGCCGGCGAGACCGCGGAACTGTTCGCATCGATTTCGGCCGGATACAGCTCAGACAACACCCATCTGATAACCGGCAGCATATATGGATCTTCCTGCGATCAGCCGAAGTAGTCGCCCTGGCCTTCATCATAATAGTCGCCGGGGTCGGACCATGGGTCATAGTCTTCATAATAACTGTCACCGTAATCCCAGCCCGCGTCATTCGACTCCATATATTCGCCCGAATCGCTGTCAATGTAGCCGTCCGAGCCGTAGGAGATGAATTCGTTTTCATAGCCGTTCCAGTACCAGATATCGCCGTCCTCGTCGTACCAGTAATAGGCCGTTCCATAGTCGCCGCTGTCGCCGGAGTAGGCGGGCTGCTCGGGACGGTCCTTCGGCGCGGTGCTCCAGCCGGTGCTGTAGGAAATCGTATCAAGAATATTATTGCAGATCTCAAAGTAGTTCTTGATACGGCTCTCCGGGGCGACGGTGGTTGCGACGAGTGCGTAGCCGGTCGGGCCATAATAGCGCACCTCCATGCAGCCTCGAACGGGCTGAGACAGATCGCCTGATGGGAAGATCGAACTGTCGAACCACAGATAGCCGGTGATACTGTAATAGTCGCCGTGGTCCTCAAAATCGGTACCGATGGATTTGAGGATCTTGTCGCCGTACATGGAATCCATAAAATCATTAAGCATTCTCACCATGTAGGTCTCTGCGGTGGCAGCGCCCTTTACCATATAGGGGTCATAGCCGGAGATCGGCTGGAAAGTGAGCAAAATGTTGGTGTAATAGTCGTCCGTGCCGTCTTCCATGACGGCATTGAGGCTCACGGCGTTATGGACATTCGGATGTGGACCCGCAGTCATCTGGATGGGATAGTTGATCGAAACATCAGAAAATTTGTCCGAGAAGTATGCGGTCTCGCTGAGTGCGTCCTCCGGCGTCGGAAGAAGCATGAGGTAATCCGTGAGCACGAGCACATTGTCGTCCGTATCGCGCAGATTACCGTCGTCGGTCTTCCTAAGGGAAGTCATCTCGGACCCATCCTCCATGCAGAGTTTGATGGAGCCTTCCTCCGCCTCAACATAGCCGGGGCCGATCTCCTCTCCGTAGAGGTTCACGGCAGACCATTCGCAATTTTCATTGATGACATAATAGAGCGGCTCGTTTTCCACCTTCCAGCAGCCGGTATAGCCGGAAATGTCGGGAAGATCAGCTTTACCACCGCCGCAGGCCGTCAGGCACAGGCACAGAACCAGCGCCAGCAAAAGGCTCGTATACTTTTTCCATCTTTTCATGTTCGTTTTCTCCTCTCGTCTCATTCAGATATTTTGGGGATTATGCTCCCGCTCCGCCATGGACAGCAGTTCATCGTGGCTCAGCTCCACATTGCCGAAGCGGACAAAGATGCCGTTGGTCACAGCGCTGTTCCACACCCGCGCATCTGCAAGCGGGCGAAAACGGATCTTATCCAGATACGGCTTCATGTCCAGCAGGAGCCGGCTTCCGGACACAAAATCGATCTGCAAAACATGGTCGGGCAGCGGTGTGACGGCTGTGAGATACCTTCGGTTCAAGTACGTGTCCTCCTTTCCGCAAAAATAAAAATCCACCGTACAAATATTGTACGGTGGATGCAAAAAGATAACCATTAACCAAAGGTTAGGTCTTTTCCCGGAGCAGTCTGGCAAGCTGCGCTCGTTTGGTTCGGGTATCGCCCTCAATATGAAGTTTAGAATAGATTTGATTCACATACTGCTTGACGCTCCCCTCGGAGAGATAGAGCTTTTCCGCGATCTCGCGGTTGGAAAGCCGCTGCGCCATCAGCTCCACGATTTCAAATTCCCGCGGTGTCAGCACGTCGAAGGCTGCCGGGCGAGTGCCGGCTGCGTTTCGCGCCGTTGCTGCTTCGCCAAGCTCAATGATTTTTGAGATTAGGTCATTTTTTATCTCCCGTTCCAACAGAGGCTTCAGGATATCATAGTTTTCTACAAACGGCATCACAAGTCCGTCCGGTTCGGCGTCGGAAAGTGCCTTTCTCAGCCATGCGTGGGCTTCCTCGCTCTTGCCCAACTGCGCATAGGCTGCCGCCGTCTGGATGCGTAGGTGCAGCGCCACCAGCGCATAGTGCATGGCTTCGCAGACCGGTAGCAGCTCTGCGCTGTACCCCACCACCCGGGCATAAGCGCCTTGTGCAAGATACACCTGATTTTCGATCATTTCCATCATAGGCTTACCCGGCGCAAGCATATTGATATCAGAGAGCCGGTGCTGCGAAAAAATTTCAGGGATTTTATCCGTTTCGCCGCATAGTGCATGGTAATAGGCACTGGTGGCACACCAAAGGTTGATCCATGAGGCGTCGTGATAGCGCAGCAGCGCCGCGTATCGCTCCTCAAAGGTATAATGCTGCTCCACATCTGTATACCGCGAGAGCCGCCACGACAGAAAGTCGCAGCAGAGTGCCATGTTGATCTGCCCGTTGTCCTTGACCTGCGCATAGGCACGTTCCAATTCGATATGCGCATCGGTGAAACGGCCCTGACAGAACAGGGCCTCCGCGCGCATGATGGTTTCCGCACCCTGTCCGTGGTGGTTGGTGACCTTATAGTAATGGGGCATACACTCGTCCATCTCGGCAAGCTCGCTTTCGAGTTCTCCCGGTGCGCGGTAGAACATCATCAGAACGGACGGCGAGCCGAAGGTCCAGCCGCCGCTATTCTGGATGCTGATGGCGGGGCGGGACATCTGCGCGCTGGCGCTGCGGTGCAGGCGGCTCATGGCGCTGATGTCATTGTAGCAGAGAAAACTCAGAATGAGGTCGCATTCGCCCAGCAGGTTGCCGCGCTCCTCCTCGGATAGCTCCGGGTGCTCCTCGATGGCGGACAGCAGCAGGGCTTTCAGCTCCAGCATTTTCGGGATCTGCCGCCATGTGAACATCCGGCGCATCAGCACCAGAATGGCGAAGGGATAGGCCTTGAGCGTTTCGGCGGGGCATTTGTCCAGCGCCTCCAGCACATTCTCGGGTTTAAGCGACGCAAGCAAAATGCCTGCATCGCTGCGGATGACGCGCAGCAGCGCATCGTACTTTTCGCATTTGCGGTAGGCGGCGATGGCGTGAAGATACTGCCGGTGCTGCTCATACCAGAGGCCGAAGCGCTCCCAGTAGAGTCGCTGCGTCTCCTTCTCCATTGTAAGAAAGCTGCGCTCGGCGCACTCCTTCATCATGTGGTGGAAGCGATAGGTCACGCCGTCCGGCAGGCGCGTGACAAAGGCGTTCTGCTCGGTCAGCAGGGAGAGAATTTGCCCCGCGTCCGCATCGTCTGTGATATACTGCGCCATTTCGACGGTGAATTCGTCGGCAAGCCCCATGACCGCCAGAAACTCCCGCTGCGGTTCCGGCAGCGGATCGATCATGGCGGCGGTAAAGGTGGCGTAGATGTCGGAATGGCGGCTGGGCAGTACGCCGCGCTCGGAAAGCGTGCGCAGATTCAGATAAACGGCAGAGAACCACCCCTCGCTGGAATAGAGAAGGCTCTCCACCTGCGCGTCGGAAAGCTCCGTGCCGCAGCGGTGGGCATAGACGGCAAGCTCGGTGTGGTTAAGGCGCAGCTGCTCCGTGCCGATCTGATACACCTTGGATCCCAGACGCACCGCCTCCGCAGCGGGCAGAAAACGGTCCCGGCTGGCAACGATCAAATGTACATTTGCGGGCAGGCGGTTTGCCAGCATACAGAGGAACAGTGAGGCGCGCTTGTCGGTCAGCAGGTGAAAATCGTCGATGAAGAGATAGCAGGGCGTCTCATCTGCCAGCGCATGACAGAGATCGTCCACCAGCAGTCCGCCGCCCGCAGCGTCCGTGGGGCATGGATAGTTACGCAGAACGTCAAACCCGGCCCGGGCGAACGCCTCCTGTACGCTTTTCCAGAAGATGGCGAGGTTGTCGGAGTATACGCTGATGCGAATCATTTTCAGGGCTTCCGCCTTGGCGCGCTCCTCCAGATACCAGTTCACTGCCGTGGTCTTTCCGTAGCCCATGGGGGCGACCACGGTGGTCATGGCGCAGCGGGAGATGGGCCGCAGGCTCTCCTGCAGCCGCTCGGATATGTAAATGGTATTCAAATTCCATTTCGGTTTTGGCATGCTGTTCACCTCCGGCTTGTTTTATTGGTATCCGCTTTCCGCGGATCAGACGGCTTTTTCGCGTCCTCTGGAATTGCCCAGGATCTTCCAAAGCGGGATGCACCTGGGATGCGCCCCTCGGTGCAATATTGGCTGACCCGCCGCTCCGATACACCCCAGCGGCGGGATGCCTCCCGTATGGAAATATACCCTTTTATTTCACCCATATCGCACCTCCGTCCAGACAGGATCAAACTGGATACATTATATACGAATATCGGAAGAAAAACAATATACGCTGCCGTTTATCAGCAAAAAATCGGTATGGTCATACCTGCGTACAAGCATACATCCTTCCACTGCTGGGCGGATTCGGGACTTTTGCCCGTTAGAACATGCACCCGCCGACACACCAAAAAAAGCGGGAGTACATCGTTCAAAATGCACTCCCGATGAAATTTTATCGCTCCCAACTGTCTCTGCTTTTCTTTTTGTTCTGCTTCTGCTGTGCCTGCCGTTGCTGTTTCTGAAGCAGATGTTCGCGGATGGAGCGTGCTTCTGCTTCTTCATGGAGCAGATTTGCTACATGCCGCTTGCTGTCATACATCATCATCAGATCGTATTTCTCACCGTAGGCATCCTGCACTCGCTGTGCGGTTTGGCGTTCCTGCTCAGGGCGAATAGTCCGTCGTGCTTCATACAGCTCAAGTTTACAAGATATTTGTTGCTGACAACGACTCTCGGAATCTCACCGCTGACGATAAGGCGCCGCAGTGCGTGAGGTGTAATCGACGTGTTGGGGTCCGTCTCCATTATCCACGCCATTGCCTCTTTTATCGTTCTCATACGTGGTGCCTCCATAGATAGTCTCCTTTCGTGCTTTTCTTGTACGTATGCGTGCAACTTAATTTGGATTTTTCAAAACTTAAGTTGATAACGCAAGTAATACTTGCTACAATGTAATCATAACGTAAATGATATTAACACGCAAGTGCCTGAAAGCAAGTGCAACAGAAGACGACAAGAAGTCGGAGGTAAACGAAAAATGGCAAGAAAAAAGACCAGCGCAGTATATACCGAAAACGATATATTCCCCAGCAAGCTCCGTGCTCTTATGAGCGAAACGGGAACAAGCCAGGAGACACTGGCAAATTATATAGGTGTAACCCGTCAGAGCGTGGGCTACTACGCGCAGGGACAGTCCAGCCCCGATTGGAAGGGCCTCGTGAAGATTGCGGAGTTTTTCAATGTCTCGCTGGATTACCTGATGACTGACAGCGAAATCAAGAGCTCCGATGTCGGTATGCAGGCAGCCTGCAGATATACCCATCTTTCCGAAGACGCGGTAAACAATATTAAATGCACAAAGATTCTCTCCGACGCTGCCGTGTTGAGACTTGAGAACGCCGAGCCTGATTCAGATGAATATAATCTCCTGGTTCACTCTAACGAGGCTGAGGCTTTCCGTCTGCTTGACAAGTATATGAGCTCGAGCTACATGAAGCATCTCGGTGTTGCTCTGGCACATTTAGACGCAAGACTTACCGAGTCGAAGAGCGCATTCGTAGGTGCAGTTGACAAAACTGAAGATGCGGAGCAGCAGAAAATTGAAACCGTCTGGCGCTTGTCTAAATGCGAGGAATATATGAAGGAAATTCGCATCGCCGAGCTTGACTTATCAGATTGCATCGCAAACTTCACTGAGCACGAGCTCGAGGTACGTAATACCAAAGCGAAGCTTGAAATAATGATTGACACGCTTCGCGACACCCTTTCAGAATACTAAGGACTGATTTAATGGCATCTATCACCCGCCGCGAAGGCAAAAACAAAACTTCATATATCATTACTGTAAGTCAGGGGGCCGACGTCAGCGGCAAGCAAATCCGCAAGCGTATGACGTGGACGCCGCCTGCGAAGATGACCGAGCGTCAGGCTCAGAAGGAGGTGCAGCGCGTCGCCTTCGAGTTTGAGCAGCAGGTGCAGCTCGGCTTTGCGCCCGACAGTCGTCAGACCTTCGCCGAGTACGCCGACTATGTGCTGGAGCTCAAGGTCAGAAACGGTCTGAAGCCGACCACCGAGGCGCGATACCGTGATTTGCTCAAGCGCATCAACCACGCAATAGGGCATATGAAGCTGAGGGATATCCGCCCCCAGCACTTAAACGATTTCTACGCCTCGCTGCAGAAAAGCGGCGTCAGAAACAGCTCCCAGCGCGCAACTCCCAAATCGTGTATGTTCAAGCGCTTCCGCGCAACAGGTAAGAGCATCGAGGGCTTTGCCCGCGAGGCAGGCACGGCACCGACAAACCTGCGCGCTGTTCTAAACGGCGACACCGTCAGCATTGCAGTTGCCAATGCTATCTCCGAGGCTCTGGGATACAAGACTGAGCAGCTGTTCTCATTGTCAAAGGACAGCAGGCCGCTTTCGAGCAAGACGATTATTGAGTATCACAGGCTTATCTCCTCCATTCTGCGTATGGCAGAGAAGGAAATGCTGGTGCCGTACAACGCCGCTGAGAAGGCTACGCCGCCCCGAAATGACCGCAGTGAAGCTGAGTGCTTCCAGCCGAATGAAATTCTCGAGATACTCGACTGCCTGCAGGACGAGCCAATCCGCTGGCGCACTATCACGCATATGCTCATCATCACAGGCTGCCGCCGCGGCGAGATTATGGGCCTGCATTGGAACGATATCGATTGGGACAATAACCAGATTTGTGTTCGCCACAATCTGCTGTACGCGGCAAAAACGGGCATCTATGAGGATAGCACCAAAACCCGCACCACACGCTATGTGAAGCTCCCGCTCGAGTCTATGCAGGTGCTGCGCGCGTATAGGGCGTGGTACGAGGAGCTGCGCGATACGATGGGCGACCGCTGGCAGAACACGCCTTACGTGTTCGTCCGCGATAACGGCACCCCCATGCACCCGGACAGCGTTACAGATTGGCTCGCAAAATTCAGCAAGCGTCACGGCCTGCCGCACATAAACCCCCACGCGT
>CALZQA010000084.1 GCA_945828315.1 uncultured bacterium
TCGCATCGTTCTCCCGACACATCGGCTCCTGTCTTTCTACGTATTCTTCTATCGATTTTGTCATCCGCAAATTCCTCCTGTCCATCAAATGATCTGTTTTAGATGTAGCTGTATCCAGCTCCAAAATATTAGTCTTCCAACTCTCCGTCTTCTTCCATCTGCTCGATTTCGCTAGTCATCACTGTCTCCATCTCTTTCATCTGATGCAGGAGATGGATCAGATTTTCTTTTCCAAAACTATCGATCACACGGCTGTAGAACTTTTTGACGATCGTTTCCTGATTCTCCAAAAGCTTCCTTCCGTTTTCCGTGATTGTCACATACGTACCGTCCTTTCCATTTCCGTCATGTGACCATGTCACAAGTCCACGGTCTCTCAACTCACCCACCATTTTTGAAGTCTGCCGCATAGACAGCTCCATTTTCTCCGACAGTTCTTTTAAATACGTGCGTTCGCCGTAAATGGAGGAATTTTCTCCATCTTGCGCAATGCTGTAAAGTGCGATGTACTCCGGAATCCGGATATCTTTAAACAGGCTGCGAATCTTGCCCTTGTCCATCATATAGCGCCGGTAGGTCAACTCATGAGACAATCGCTCCAACTCATCTTTATCAATCGTCTTTTTTTGTTCCTCCATGTGATCCTTCCTTTCTTTTCGGGTATCTTCCTCACAGATATTTCTGCTTTGAATATACTCCATATGATTTGTTAGCACTCTTTTGTTCCGAGTGCTAGTTTGATGGTAAAAAATATATGCCCCAAAAGAAGCATATATAAAAATGATATTAATGTGTATTGTACGCTCCTTTTTCGGATTTTACAACCCTTTCAATTATTAAAAAACTATAAACTCCTACAGATCGATAACAATACGCCATGTTTACTCCCCTCGATTTACAATATAGATACCACCGCACACGAGCACCAGGGAAATAATGCACATCACACCCAGGCTGCCTGCCTCCTGCAAAAAGATGGCAGACAGGATCACGCCGAACACCGGATTCATAAACCCGAATACTGCTACCCGTGAGACCGGATTATATTTCAACAGCATGCCCCACAGGGAATACGCTACTGCCGACACAACCGCAAGATAGACCAGCATCGCGATGCCTGATGCGCTCACTACCTCCAGCCGTCCGCCAAACAGCAGACCACAGACGATCATGATCAGACCACCGAGTACAAACTGCCAGCCACTCAGCACAACAGGATCCTCCTCCTTTGAATAGCGCTTGAGATAAACCGATGAAAACGCATACGCAACTGTCGACAGCAAAATACACCCATCTCCCAGCAGCGCAAAACCACCGGCACCGGTACCCCCGGTCAGGTTGACCAATACCACACCGGCAAATCCAATCACACTTCCGATGATCTTTCGTGCTGTGAGCGGCTCCTGATGAAAGATCAGGCTTGCCACCAGAATGGCAATAAAGACGTTGACACCTTCAATGATGGATGCACGCACGCCGGACGTATGAGCCAGTCCCACGTAGAAAAACAGATACTGCGCCACCGTCTGCAGCAGACACAGCTTCACGATCTTTGTTCCGGATCCCTTTTTCGGGATCAGCCATCTGCGGTTTAATGCCGATCCGATCAAAAGTGCGATCACGCCTGCCAGTGTGAAACGCAGGCCTGCAAACAGGATCTGCGTCGCCACAGCATCCGAGGCGATGTCAAATAAGCGATATCCGATCTTGATACACGGAAAGGCACTGCCCCAGAGTGCGCAACAGAGCATAGCTCCCAGCCATACTACAACTGTTTTTGTCATCGTTTCTTTTTTTACCATATGTAACATTCCTTTTTCTATACATCTTTTTTCCGTTGGGCGATCGCATCGTATGACCGGCAAAATCCCTTCTCCGGACCGCCTTTTACTCCGGCAGTTCCACGCGGGGCAGATTCCACTCATAATGTGCAGCAAGCAGGCGTAGCAGCACCACAAGAAACAGACCCACAAAAGCTGCCACCCGGGGATATCCGAGGCGCTGCAATACAAGATATGCCACCGCACCGGCAATGGACGCCGTTGCATACACATGCTTTCGGAAAATGTACGGTACATTTCCCGCGAAAATATCCCGGATCAATCCGCCGCCGACACCCGTGATCACACCGACAAACAACAGCAATGCCGTACTCTTATACTCTGTCTGCTGCTGAACGCTCTGAATGCCAAGCACGGTAAATGCGCCCAGTCCGAAGGCATCCGAGATCAGCAGCGCCTGATTCCAAAGCATGCTGTGCAGGCGTTCCTTTCGTCCGGACAAAAATGCCCCCACCAGAAACGCAGCAAAGGCTGTCACGATGGCGATCAGTGCATTGCGCGGGTTGCGGAAAGATGCCGGCGGCAGCTCGCCGATGATCAGGTCCCGGATGATCCCTCCACCCACCGCAGTCACCAGACCCAGCACCAGTACGCCAAGCAGATCCATTTTCTTTTTCATCGCCTCGATCGCTCCCGAAATGGAAAATGCGATCGTTCCCAAAAGTTCCAATATAAGCATCGTTTTCCCCTTTATCGTATCTGCTTTATTTGTGTTCCTCTAACCAGCGCATTGCTGTATATGCATATACGGCACTGCCCGTGGCAAGCGCATCTTCGTCAAATTTTACCATCGGATGGTGCTGCGGATACTGATAGCCCTTCTGGGGCTGTCCGGCTGCCAGCGCCAGCATAATGGAGGGTACCTCCTGGCTGACATAGGCAAAGTCCTCAGAGCCCGCTGCCTTTGAAGATTTTCCGCCGCCGCCCATGGCATTCAGCTGTGCGACAGAAAATGCCTGTCCTTCGCCCAGCAGTTCCTTGACGTATTTATCGGCGCTCTCGGATAAATCCTTATTATTGATCAGTGTGGGACATCCGCTTCCAAAGGTCACCTCTGCCTGCGCGCGGAAGGATTTCGCAACTCCCTCTGCCACCTCCGTCAGACGCTGCTTCAGGAATGCACGTGTCTCCTCATCAAAGGTACGGATACTTCCACCCATGGTAGCTGTATCAGGGATTGCGTTTGCGGCTGTCCCGGCATGCAGTGTTCCGATCGTCATGACTGCCTGATCTCCCATCGCCAGCTCTCTGGCATGGATCTCCTGCAGCGCGATCAGGATATGTGCCGCTGCATTTAACGGATCCACTCCGGTATTCGGCATGGAACCATGGCATCCCTTTCCCTGCACCTTGATCTCAAAATAATCTGCTGCCGGAGCGCTGACTCCGGGTGCGGATACGATGACTGTTCCTGCCGGGAAGGGCATACCTGCCATCACATGGATCATCAATGCCGCGTCCACCTTCGGGTTCTCCAGCAATCCGGCTTCGATCATGTCATGAGACCCCTCAAAGATCTCCTCCGCCGGCTGGAACATGAGCTTGACGGTGCCTTCGATCTCATCCTCATGGGCTTTTAAAAGACGCGCCGCGCCAAGCAGCATGGATGTATGCATATCGTGTCCGCACGCATGCATGCATCCGTTTTCAGAAGCAAACTCCACATCTGCCTCCTCGCGGATCGGCAATGCATCCATGTCTGCGCGGACAAGAAAGACCTTTCCGGGCTTTTTCCCGCCTGCCAGAGCAACCAGTCCGGCTTTTCCACACTCCTTCGGCTCATAACCCAGCGCCTCCAGTTCCTTTTTTACATATGCCACTGTCTCTTTGATATCAAATCCGGTTCCCGGGTGCGTGTGCAGATACCGTCTGTCTGCAACAATTGTTTCGCGCAGTGCCTGAGCCTCTTTTGCCATGCCTTCCGTTGTCATATTTGTTTCTCCTTTCTAAAAAAGCAGGGCCTCTATGATCTGCCATCATAGAAGACCCCCTGTTTCTATATGTGTATTATCTCTAATTACTTAAAATTTAAACTTGCTCGTCTGCGCATTGAGCTGCTCACTCAGATCGGAAAGAACCTCTGTCTCATCTTTACATCTATCAAGATTCTCTGTCAAGGTAAACATACTTGCACTCGTCTCCTGCGTAGAAGCAGCATTCTCTTCTGCGATCGCTGCCAGCTGCTCGATGACACTGCTCACACCGTTTTTCAGGTTATTGATAGAGCTTGTCTGATCAAAAATCTCTCTGGATGCAACGGACACACTCTCCATCTCATGTTTCAGATCACCGAAAGAAGCCGTTGTCTTTTCCAGTCGCTCCGCCTGTACTTTGGATGCATCACTCAGCTCATGCATTTTTGCTACGCCATCCTCGGAATTTGCAATGAGCTCCTGAACGATTGCTTCGATCTGCTCCGCACTCTCTGCCGAATCCTCTGCCAGCTTACGGATCTGTTCTGCCACAACTGCAAAGCCGCGTCCACTCTCTCCTGCACGCGCAGCCTCGATAGAAGCATTCAGCGACAGCAGATTTGTCTGCGAAGCAATATCCTGTATGGCGACAACTGCCTCATTGATCTTTTCAGCAGACTGGTTCGTGCGGTCTGTCTGCTCGGTTACAACGCCGATCGTATCCGCTGTCCAGTTGTTGATACGCACCAGATCACTCAGCATATCTGCGGACTCTGTTGCCAGCGAATTCATCTTATCGATGGAGTTTTCCAGCGATTCCACACTGCTGCTGTTAGAATCGATCGCATTACCGATATCAACAATATGCTCGCTCGCCGTAGATGTTTCCTGTGCCTGGGAAGTACTTCCCGTTGCGATCTCCTCTACTGCGACATTGACATTGTCCACGGTCTGAACAATCTCCGAAAACCCCTGTGCAAACTGTGTATTGCTCTCTGTGAGTTTAGCACTCTGATTCTGGATCACACCGATGATCTCCCGCAGCTCGCTGTGTAGATTTCCGATCGCCTTTGCGATCAGGCCGATCTCATCCTTGCGCTTTGCAAGATCTTTCTCATCTTCACTCTCTGTAAGATCCAGATCCGCAACCTTATCAACCACTTCTGTGAGCACATTTAGCGGCTTGATCAGGTGTCTGATGAACAGGCTGACAACAACTCCAAACAAAAGCACGATCACAATGAGCACGCCGAGCATTACATTTCTTGTATGTGTTACAGATCGGAACGCATCCGTCTCATCGGCAGTTACTACCAGGATGAAGCTTCCCTGTGAATTGATATAGTAAGAAGCGTATTTCATCACGCCTTTAAATTCATACTCTACACAGTCCGGTTCTGCGATCTTCCCCTCTTTCAGGTCAGCAACCAGTTTTGTGACAACCTCATTTTCAACCGGAGATCCGATCTTTTCCGCTGTCGGATGATAGAGCATCGTTCCGTCGGATGATACCAGATACGCATAACTGCTGTCCATACCCTCGATCTTTACACCTGAAAGGATCTGCCCGAGAGCTTCCGAGTTGTCAAGAACCTCTTCCCCCTACGTCGAAACCACCGTCTGTACAATGTAACCGTTAGATTCTGCGGTGGAAAGCATATAATTCTGAACCAATGACCGTGTCGCCTTCTGACTCTGCTCAACCGAAATCGTCATCAAAAGAATTGCTGCCAAAAGAATACCTGCCGCAAAAAGTCCTACCAGTTTGAACATCATAGACTGCGTTAACTTTACTTTTTTCTTCTGTCCCATACGATAAATCCTCCTGATTTTCTCCGATTTATGTAAATCACACTTGCGTATATTTTATCACTTTCTGATTACTACGTCCAGCTAAAATGCAGCTCTGTATGCTTTTGTTTTTATAAAAAATTCCGGCCCTTCATGGACCGGAATCTGATCTTTCACTTATATGAATCTATTAGAATAAATCTACTCTGCCTGCAACCTTATCATTGATCACGTAGTATGCAGATCTATCCTCGGGCTTTAAATATACCTTTAAGCTCTTGATGGAAGATAATCTGTGACCCTGCTCAACATACTCGTTTCTGATACGCTCTACTACTGCGCCTACAGATGCCTCTCCGGGACCATACTGAACAAAGATCTCAGGATGACTTTCTTCCTTCTTTGCTGCCTTAGCCTTGCTTCCGGGCTTGCGACCGGGCTTTTTCTTATCATCCTTTACAGGAGCTGCCTCTTTCTTAACAGGAGCCTCCTCTTTTTTTGCCGGAGCAACTTTCTCTGCCTCTGCTTTTACAGCAGCTGCTACCTTTGTCTCAGCCTTAGCTGCCTCTGCCTTTACTTCTTCAGCTTTTGTCTCTACTACCTTTGCTGCAGTCTTTACTGCTGCTTTGGTCTCTTCTGCCTTCTTGACTGCCACATTCTTTGCTGCCTCTGCAGCTCCTTTTACGTTTGCCATTGCTGCGTCCTCCTATCATCTGATTCTCTGTTTCTAGCTGCAAACCAAAAACTTTTCCATAGCTACAAGTGCTTCCTGCTCGTCGCTCCCATCAGCTACAATATTCACAGTCATACCCCGGGTCGGATTAAATGCCATGATGCCCATGATACTCTTTGCATTGATCTTGCGGTTATCATTCTCCAAAACGATATTGCTATCGAACTGGCAGGCAACCTGCACCAGCTCAGCGATCGGGTTCTCATGCTCGCGACTTACATCAGATACTACAACTTCCTTATTACTCATACTCAATACCCTCTATAATAATATGCGTTCACATATGTACCTTATCAGCTGACAGTTCCAGCTGATAGTTATTTTTAATAGCTGCCACTGCATAAAATGACACGCTATCTCTCTTATATATACCCTAAAAATCCCCATTTTTCAAGGCATTTTCGCATTTCTGTTAAAACCATACGAATAAAATGTTAAAAGTGAGCCTTTTTTATGCAATTTTCATTGTAAAAATGCAGTATATCGGCTGTTATGCAAACCGTATTCTTCTTCCGCATCGGTAATAGACTTTCGCCCGACCACACCATCTTCTGCATTACAGAACCAGATGTTTGCTGAATCATAGCCCAGGATCAATTCCTTTTTTCCATCCTGTTGTGTTACCAGAACCGGAATTCCTTCACTCACATAATACAATGTCTGTGTCAGTCTGCAGCCGGTCAGATCATACTCCACTGCATCCGGATAGGAAGCCTGCATATCATCCGCCCGGAAATCCTCCGGCAGTTTGATCGGTGAGCAGACCAGACGTTTCGCACGTTTCCACACAGCTTTTAAGGTACGGTCAACAACAACTCCCATCTGTTCATCTGCATCCGTAATGGCGTCTGAAAGCTCAGAGTGGAAGGATCGGCAACTTCCTTTTGCATAGGTGTAATAACCCTCCCAGGGGTGCTCCGGCACAAGCTCGATCTCCGGCAATTCATCCAGCAGCACCTCTCTTGAGGTCACAACACTGCTGCTCTTATGCGATGCCTCCGCATTGAGCCGGATCTGTACCTGCATTTGTTTCACGTCATCATATGACTGGCGAATGTTATCATCCAGAATACCCTCTCCCTCATGATTCAGGATCGTATCAGCTTCTGCCTCCACATATCCACTTTCCGTATGTTTTACACGCTGCAACGTGATCACATACTCATCAATCGACACATCCGAAATAAAATAGCCGGATTTACTGTACTCCTTCACCGTTTCGCCGCTTGTAACATTATAGATGACGATACGGTTCATGGGAACTGTACCATCTGCGATTGCAGGAGTTGCGCTGTCTGCGATTCCGTAAACAAAATCATCCTCCAAAAATCCGATCGGATACAGTTTTTCCCCATCGCCTGCCTCAATAACACTTGTGCTTTCTTTCTGGAGATCTGCAACCGTCAGGTCTCCGCCAGTTTCAAAATCCTGCTGCCATACAAGCAGCTGATGATCCGGTGACGCACAGTAGCTCTCACTCCCCAGTCCTTCTGCCAGCATCTGCACACTTTTATCTGTCAGGTTAATGCAATAAATGGTTCCCTCCATCATACAGTAGAGATTGCCTTCTGCGCTTTCACAGAGCACACCGCCCATATCTGCTTTCAGACGACTGTAGGATTTGTCGGATTTGATAAACAGTACTTCTTCCACTGTAGCGGCCACACTGTCAAAATGGCACACAGACACGCCAACCTGTCCTTCATGTACACCCCGGTTCATATATCCGTACACGGCAAAATCCACACTGCCGCCTTCGCTAATGCCGAGGATACGGATATCGTGTGCAGAATAGTTCTCCCGGATATCCATTCCTTCATATCCACGGAAACTGAAGATCCGGTACAGAGTACCGTTTTCCTCATTGTAACTCCACAACTCTCCCTGCTGAACAAAACAGGTAATTTGTCCGTTCTCATTCTTTTTATATTCTACGTCTTTGTCTCTGATGCCTAATTGTATATAATTATCGGAAAAATTTTCACCATCTGCACGGAAGATCTGATTTACACTGCGCTCAAAATTGTGCAGGTAACAACGCTTTCCCTCTTCATTATAGCTGACACGGTAATATTCTCTGGCATTGTAGTATTCCAGCTCACCACCGGAACCTTTTGCCGTGAGTACATAATCCAGCGTGATCACTGCATAGCTGTCACTGAGATCCGCGATCGTCAGCACCGAATCTGTCAGCTGCCTGCACGCAAAATCTGCCCATGACACCTGCTGCAGACTGGAATTGATCGTCACCAGATTCAGATCATTATTTTCCACGGAACTGTCCGGCTCCAGATAAGTAGACAGCTGCTCCGCGCTCTCCTTGTTCATGGTATCCTCATGAAACTGATTCACAAACTCCAGATAATCATCCAAGTGCTCCTCCGGCTTCTGCATCAGCCGGGTGTAATAATAGATCGTATCATCACCGCTCTGAAGCAAAAACAACAGCTGATACTCCTGACTCTCCTCCAACAGATTTTCCAGCACCAGCTCCAGGCGCAGGATATCGCCATTTGCTGTATAGTCCTCACACACGCGGTCCGCGATCAGGCGCTCTCCGTCCAGACTGCGGATCTCATAGCTGATCTTATCAATCTGTCTGCCAAATGTATTGACCTCTACCGCGATAGCGCGGTCATTCCGAACCGGAACCACGCTGTCACGCATGGTTGTCATGTCCATTTTTTCACGATATCCATGCAGTTCACCCACCAGATAGTTTTCATGATAAACAGAGATCACCGGGTAGGATGCCGCCGGCATCTCAGTCGTGAGATTCACACTGTTTTGGTTTGTAAAATATCCAAACGTAATGACTGCTGCAACAAAGCAGAATGCCAGTACGACTGCCTTAATGATTCCTTTTTTCACTGATACTTCCTCATTTCAAATTTATAACGTAAATAGGGAGTGTCCTTCGGACACCCCCTATTGTAATGCGTTTTTCCTAAAACCTCAACTATTACTTTACCAAAATCTTCGACACTGGCGACGTTTGCAGCGGCGCTTGTGCATTTCGTTGAATAACAGCACCTCCAACAGATTGCGTCTGCCACGGTCAAAACGAGGATCGTCACGATCTCCCCGGCCCCGACGGCGCATATCCATCGCATTCATGTCTTCGTCCGTCTCCATGTCGGCTTCCTCCCTCGCCTGACGCTCCGCATCCTCTCTGGCAAGCGCCTTCTCGATCCGGTCACAGATCAACAGCATGGACACCCGATCCGGGTATTCATCATACATCATGCTGCCCTCGTACTCCAGCTTATCTAATTCCTCTTCGACTTTCTTCTGCATTCTCTTTGCGTCTGCGGGATACATCTGCTGTAAATACTGCAGATCGCGCTCTGTCTCCATCTCACTCATATATAGATCCGGATAGGGATACATGAGCGAGTACGGTATCTGCCGCAGTTGCTGCATCTGGAAATAGTAATCCCTCTGGTTAAAATCCATGAAATAACTCCAAAACAATGTTTTCTCTATAAGATATGCATTGCAGTTGGATCCGTGATTAGCAAACGCCTTGAGCTAACATAGCAGCTTCTGAGGTGTCCGCAGATTTACCGGGGTTTTGAGGTCGGTTGTAT
>CALZQA010000085.1 GCA_945828315.1 uncultured bacterium
GTGGGCTCGGAGATGTGTATAAGAGACAGGGGCTCATCTGGCGGTTCGGATCAGACAGATCCGGCATCGGCGGAAGTTCCTCTGCTACTGGTTCAGATATCGGTTCAAGTTCAGGTTCTTCTTCCTCCACTATCTCCACATCCGGCAGGGAAGCGGCATTTGCCGTATCAGCAGCCATACTTGCCAGCAATGCCTCAATCTCATCCGGACTCATGATCTTGTTCGGATCGGACAGATCCGGCATCGGCGGCAGTTCCTCTACAGCCGGTTCGGGCTCAGGCTCCGCAATCGGTTCCGGTTCTGCTGCTTCTTCCGCCACAACCGATGATTCCGCTGACATATTTGCCAGTAACGCAGCAATATCATCCGGACTCATCATCTTATTCGGGTCGGACAGATCCGGCATCGGCGGCAGTTCCTCTGCTACCGGTTCAGGCATAGGTTCAAGCTCTGAGACGGGTTCAGGCTCCGCAATCGGTTTCGATTCTTCGATCGGCTCCAGATCCATCAACGGCGGAAGTTCCTCGATTGATGCAGCTTCCGGTTCTTCCTGCACTTCTTCAATAACAGGTGCAGGCTCCGGCATCTCACTCTCAACAGCATCCAGTGGCACAAAGTCAGGAAGATCACCAAGACCGCCCAGATCACTTGAAACATCAAGGTCATTCAGGCTACCAAAAGCATCCGGTTCAGGTTCTTTATTCACAGGCGCTGCAAACGGCTGCTGCATCGGCATCATCTGGGGCGGCGCCATTACCACCTGCGGAGATACACTGGACAACTTATTCACTGCCTGCAAAATCTCATTTCTCAGACTTAACTCCAGTTCACGCATCTGATTAGAGATCTCTGTCTGCTTTTGTAAAAGAACTGCGTCCTGATCCTTCGTTCGTTCCGCAAAACCGTCTGAAATAGCTTCAGAAGCCTCGTCAAGCTTTGCTTCCAGATTAAATACAAGCTCTAATAATTTGTCATTAGAATTCATCAATGCATCTGTATTTTCTTTATTTCGATTGATCGTCACCTTGGCAGTTGCTTTCTGTGCAGCGACAACCTCCTGAAACGGCTCTGAGAACTTATCCTCCATCAGGGACAGTTGCTCCTCTATCTCATCAAAGTATTTACGGATCAAAAGATAAGCTGCTTTTTCCGATTTGAGGATACTTGCATACTGTTCCTCCTGCTCCTGTTCTTTTTTTTGAATACGCTTGATATATGTAGAAAGATCTATATACGCGCATCCGACGATCAACACACCGACAACTGCGATCGCCGGCAGCATTTGCGTCATTGTGATCATCAAAAACAACTCCACAAGAAATAGAAGCATAATTGCCAGAGATGAGATCAGGATCGTATTCAGCGAAGTGTCCTTCTGCTTCTGCTCCGGTTTTTTCTTTTGCAATTCGTTATCCATAAATAACCTCCATCTACCTGATATCCAGGCAATTATCCTTAACAAATAATTGGATAAAATAAGCACAAATATACAGAGATTATTATAACGGAATCATGCGGAAATTTCAATTTATATTGTTATCAAAGAAAAAAGATATATTTATTGACAAATCAGACATTTACGCTTAATATTGTGTGAAACGAAGACGTTGCCTTTTCGGGATGACTTCGTTTTTATTTTCTCCACAATGTTTAAAACAGCGAGGAGGTGTACTTATGGTAAATGATCACATAAATTTTGAAGATTACGATTTTTTCCAGCAGGAGGAAATTCGCAAAGGATTGGAAAAAAATATTGATGTGTCCATTTATGCAAAACCGGAACTTCCTTATAATATCATGCACCAGCTGCGCAAAGCGCTGGAAAACGGCAATGACCTGACACCTTATATTTCATACGGAGCAGGTGTTTTACATGAACTTCGCAAAGCCTTGAAATCAGGGATTTCATTGATCAGCTATGTACAAGAAGGGTACGACAGCGACCAGCTTTTCGCCATCCGGCATGCATTGGAAAAAAAGATTGATATCATACCTTACCTGAACAGCTCCTATCACGGTGCCTGTATCACTCAGATCGCAATCGGGCTGGAACACCGCATTGATGTGACACCTTATGCAAAACCCGATTATACCTGGAGAAAAATGAAAGAAATACGGCTGGGCATCGAACAACGTCTGGACATCTCAAATTATTGCAACCCGCTGTATTCCTGCTGGCAAATGCACGAAATACGACTTGGACTGACGGAAGGTCTTGATGTTAGTTACTATAAAAGCCTGATGTACACAGCAAAAGAAATGAAAAAGCGAAGGCTCTGGCTGATGGATCATCAAAAAACTCACCTGGCTAAGGATGACATGACGGTCATCTGCGCCGATGATTATGACATACGTATCAGTCAGGATGAAATGCAGGCCTATTTCAACTGGCATGGCAATCGCCCTTTGATCAATTCAGCAGAAGTTGAATATATCCTGCGTAAACATGGTATTACCTACGGTATTGATTACAACGCACTCACATCTATTGCTCGAATATATAAAACAATCAATAACGACACCCCAAAGGACCAAAACACTCTCATCGCCCATGGCACTCTTCCGGTAGATGGCCACGATGGCTATTATGTTTTCCAGTTCCAGACTAAAAAATGTCACATACCGAAATTATCTGATGACGGCAGCATTGATTTTGACCATTTTACCTGGTTCGAAACCGTAGCCAAAGACCAGATCCTTGCTCTTTATCATCCTCCCACAGAGGCATTGGACGGTATGACAGTAACCGGACAGACCATTTCCGCGATCAAAGGAAAAGAAGAACCGATATTGACAGGCAGTGGTTTTAAGCTTTTGCCCGATCAAAAAACCTACATCGCATCTGAAGATGGTCACGTGCGACTTCACAAATACGAAATGAACGTTTTTCCGCTTGTGACCCTGGATCAGATCTTACCTTGCGACGAACCTCTCTCTTTTGAATGTGATGTTCATATTAAAGGAAATGTAAGCGGACCGGTAACGATCAATACAACCGGTGATCTACTCATTGACGGATTTGTAAACGATGCGGAAATTCACTGTGGTGGAAACCTGCTGCTCAAGAGCGGTATCAATGCAACTTCAATTGAAAACTCATCAACTGTAAATAAGCGGGTGATCAGTAAGTTCTTTGAATATGTGACCCTGCATGCAGACGGAAATATTTCCTTTGGCTCCAGCCTGAACTCTCACCTGTCCTCCTATGGTGAAATCATATCATACGGAAAAAAAGGCGGCATCATAGGTGGATCCTGCTATGCAGAAAAAGGGTTTTGTGTGTCAAATGCCGGAAATGCAGCAGGTATCAAAACAACACTTTTGCTAGGAACAAATGAAGATATTCGTTTGCAGAAAATGATCCTTGACAAAGAAATATTGAAAATAAAAACTTTTATCACTCAACTGACAAATGCCTACGAAGAAGCCTGCCAAAAATATCCCAATCAGGCAGCGAAACAAAAAGACCTTTTTTTAAAAGTCAAAGATGCCATCTATATCAAAAATCAGGAGCTTTCAGCTGCTCATAAAAAAGAAGATATCATACAAAAAAGGCAAAAACGAGCCTGTTCATCAAAAATCATCGTGGAGCATCATATCTACGATAATGTAGATATTCAGTACATGGACCGGAAGATCACTGCCGTTCCTTCAAAAAAAGTGGCTATCCTGATCCACAACAACCATTTGATCATGGAAAAATTATCTGAAGAGAGGGGGAATTTCAATGCGTGATAAAATCATGATTTTAGATGTCAATGATGTAAACCGTTCTACTTTAAACAATATTTTATGTGCGCAATATACGATCATAGAAACAAAAAACGCCTCTGATTCCTTGGTCCGGTTAAAAGAATCAGAAAATGAGATTGCGGCTGTTTTAATCGATATGCTCACATCAGAAGATGATGGATTTGTACTTCTGAAAAGCATGAAGGAAAATTCATGGAATACAAAAATACCGGTACTTGTTGTATGCGATTCTGCTGCCATTAAATTAGAGAAAGAACTGTTTAAATACGGCGTATCCGAATGCATCAACCAACCCTTCGATGATGCACTGATCCGTCTCAAAGTAAGTAATATCGTAAAACTTTTTCAATATCAGAACGAACTGGAGAGCAAGATTGAACAGCAAACAGAAAAGCTTCGTCTGCAAAACCAGATGCTGAAGATACAGGCAGAGTTTTTGCAAAAAAGCAACCTGCGCATCACAGATCTTCTGGGTACCATGGCAGAATACCGCAATCTTGAAAGCGGCGAACATATTCAAAGGGTAAAAATCTACACCGGAATCCTTGCAGAAGAATTGATTAAAGAGGATCCTTCCTGCGGTCTGACACCGGAAAAAATATCGCTTATTGTATCCGCCAGTTCTCTTCATGACATTGGAAAAATAGCCATTCCGGATACTATTCTATTAAAACCCGGAAAGCTTACAGAAGAAGAATACGAATATGTAAAATCACATACGATCAGCGGCTGTGAAATTCTTGAAAATATCAAAGATATATGGAACAAAGAATACGCACAGATCAGCATGGAAATCTGTCGTTATCACCATGAACGCTACGACGGAAACGGTTATCCGGACGGACTGAAAGGCGATGAGATCCCCATTCATGCACAGATCGTTTCCGTTGCAGATGTTTATGATGCACTTGTAAACGAACGTGTATACAAATCAGCCGTTCCAAAGGATCGTGCATTCCGCATGATCATCAACGGCGAATGCGGTATTTTTTCTCCGATCCTTCTGACATGTCTGACCAATTGCAGAGAGCAGATGGAAGCTGTCTAAAACTCCATCTGTAACCCTACCTTCAACTGGCAGAGAATATCTCCCAGTTCTTCCTTTAAAGTATGATAGGCCTGCTTTCCCGTACAATGTCCGGTGCAGACGTATTCGATTCCCGTGTCTTTGATCTTTCTTGCCAGATCCCGTACCTCTGCTTCTGTTTTATTGAAAATATGAAATCCACCGATTAAAGCATACACCTTTTGATCAGGAAATGTCTGTGCTACTTCATGGATAATGTTCGCCGCTCCTCCATGAGAACAGCTGTTGAATACAACAAGTCCCTTCTCAGTCTCAAAAACAAGGCTTTGCTCATGGGAAAAATCATCCGGATACCATTTGTGATTCCGCTTCTGATACATTTTCTCCCTTTTTCCGATCAGTTCCAGATGATCCGTCTTATGTCCAATGATCCAGATACCATCAGCGATCTGGACATCACCCGATGCAAACTCAATCCTGTCACTGTATTTTTTCAAAATCCCCTTTGGCAGACCAATATATTTGCTGAAGATCCACTTTTTTGCATAACAGTTTTCCGCACAGCCATCCCTCAGATAAAACTTCGCCTTGCTGTTGATCTTGAAAAACTCTTCCATACCGTTTGCATGGTCATAATGTGCGTGGGATAAGACCGCAATGTCCACATCTTCCAACGAAACACCCAGCTTTTCCGCATTTTTTGCAAAAAGGGAGGACGCACCGGTATCAAGCAATATTTTCTTATCCCCATACTCAATATAAATACAAAGTCCCCATTCACCGGGTATCTCATTGTTTTTGATATTATCTACAACAACATTTGCTTTCATTGCCTTCCACCTTTCATATTTTCTCATATGCCAGTCGCGGATAATTGTCCTCGACCACATAGATCGTTCCACAATGCGTAAACCCGCACTTTTTGAGCAGGCTCTGCATCACACGATTATCCCCGTGCGTATCTATACGCAAATGACCACACTGCTCGAATGCCCATTCCAGGCAAAACGCTCCAATCCCCTTTACCGATCCGTTCCCGGCTATCCGGTGCACCACGCCATAGGTATCGCCTCCGATCCACGCACCATCCTCGATCATACGATATGTCGGCTCGATATCTTCACCAAAATCATAAAAAAATGTGCCAACAATCTCTCCCTCATGAATACAAACATAACTCTTACCCGCAACGATATCCTCACGGATCAATCCCTCCGGCGGCCAGTTCGTAGACCCCCACTGATTCGGATTTCCATGCTCCGCCATAAACACTCTGGCGAACTCATAGATCTTCATCATTACCGGAACATCCGCTTCCGTTGCATGACGTATATTCATAAAAACTCCTTTCCTGCTACTTCCAAATTATTTTAATCATACTCAAAAATTCCCTGTATTGCATCCGAGATATTCATCATTGCATCATAGGAAATCCGATCAACTTTATTACAGGCCCTTACAGAAGGATCGATGAGTTTCATCTGTTCACAAAAAACTGTTCCACTTGTTTTTTGCTTTCCAACAATGGATATATGCAATGGTCCATCTTCATTATTTTCAATCACGGGACAAATATGAAAAACATTGGTAGCCTTGATAAACGCATTTTTACTTACAATTAGAAAATAGTTTTTAAAACCGGAAATTTTTATAATGTCCCCCTGATAAAACTCCATCAAATCAACTCCTTACCCATGGGCTCTCCCCAATCAAAATCTCCAACCGATATTTTTCCATTATATTCAGCTAAACGTTCTTCAAATGATTTGTGCTTAAATGCTTTCTTTAATACAATCGCATCATCCCTCACATCTAGCTGTAATGTATCTGAAATACTAATATTAAGTTTTTCAAGAATACTTTTAGGGATTCTGATTCCCTGACTATTTCCCCACGGTCTGATCATAACCTGTTCACTCATGAAATCACCTCCAATAAGTGTATTAACTGTATATACATATTATACGATCTAACTCTATCTTATACAATATAAAAAATATTCAAATTGCTCTATATATTCCTGTTTTCAATTATATGAACATCATTTCCTTTCTCTACAATACGATCACCTGCTGCATCACATCATGTTCCGCCGCATTTTGCATCTCCACAACAAGATCATCAAGATCGCACGCGAGATAATCTCTCATACCCATATCCGCATCATACTTTTCATTGACCAACTGCTCCAGCAATCCTATGAAAACCTCCCGCAACTGCTGCTCCGAGCTGCTGATCACCAGATCACACAATTTTTCATAATCCTGTTCGCTTACTTCTTCCCGAAAACCTTTCTTTATCAGGAGATGACCAAGCACATACCGAAGGATGACGCGGCAGATATTATCAAACCCGTTTTTGTGGTCGGCATGATCACGCCCTAATACCTCATATATATATTGTCTTTGAAAGGCACCCATAAATTTTTGCTCAAAGGAAATATATTTCACATATGTCTCAATCGCATCAATTCCACTCTTTCCGGTAACCGGGCAGATTGTCGGATAATCCATCGTAATGATCGTCTCCTGAGGTGCGAACTGCGCATTATAATACAAAAAAAATCCGGGAATCGCCTTTTCTACCGTCGCCTCATAATTTCGGTTCCCATATCCGCAAAAATCCACGATCATTTCATTGTAAGCAGCCTGTGTCCGCTTCACCTTCTGGATCAAGGCCTCGTACCCGTACTTGTATGCCTCCGCAGCCGATAATCTCTGACTGCTGACAAGAGTCTGATCGGACGCACATTCATTCATGCAATACATAACTGCCTCCATCAACTGTCGTGCTGTTTCATAAGACACCGATGTACTCTCTTTCGAGGTATATTTTTCCGATAATTTAGCAACCAATGGTACGAGTTCTTCCATCTCATATAATAAGCTCATCTTTTTATTCTCCATTCCAGATACAATTTATCTTTTCAGTACCTTCACCGTTCCATTTCGCGCTTCTTTTCTACATCGCCAAAATTATTTTCTCACGAATAAAAACTCTCACTATCAGAAAAGATCCATGAGCGCTGCCGTGTACAAATCCCGATCCCACCTGGTCACTTCGTCAAACTGTTCGTATTCCCCTCGCCCCTGTGTTTTCTGATAACCTCTGTATCCCGCGCGCACGGCTTGCGAAAAATTCTCAAGACAGGTACTTTCCAGATAATCCAGATCTCCAAAACAGGTCTGCTCATACTGTTCTCTCATAAATTCCAACAGCTCATCATCCGTAAGCAGATCCATACTCTCGTTTTTGAATAAGTAGAAAATCTCCTGAAGCCGAGCCACTGTCTCCACATAACTATCCTGCGATAGATAAGAAGAATCACAAAACGCAAAAATGATCTTCGGCAAGATTCCCTCTCCAAATTCCACCCGTTTTTGCCTCTTCAATTCCTCCCCCCTGGCTTCCACCAAAAGCTTTGCATCCTCCTCTGAAAGCTCCAGTCCAAACTGCTCAGTCTTCCTGTTTGTCTCCATCACCTTCTTCAGCTGATTCTTCTCCGAAAACAACTCCAGAAATAATTTCTCCGCATCTTCACCATTACCATGTGTAAATTCTTTTTCCACAAAAACACCCTCCCCTGATTATTCAAAATTGCCTCTTTCTTGTGAAGATATTAGGTAATTGCGAAACTCATTCATAACGTGAACGGGGAATGTGAAGCACAATGTATCTGGCAGTGCACTTATGTACCACTGCCAGCGACAAGTAGCGGGAGCGTGCCTGCCATACATGTGCTCACATGACCCAGAAAAATAACGTAAGTTGTTTCGCAATTGCCTAATGTGAGGATATGATTATAGTACACAAATCCAAAGATTGACAGTCTTCAAAAAATTGCGATTTTGTGGTAATATAAACGCATAAAGGGACAGAAAAAATTAATTTTCCGTCCCTTTTTCGTTCTGAATTCTGTTTGAAATTTTTATTCTCCGCAAAAACAGCAAATCGCATCCGACACAAAAACGGCTGTTCCTTCACCGCCAGCGCGATCAATATTTTCCTTGAATTCGCCATCCGCTGCGTACATCTGTCCCAGACCGGACAGGATCTCATCAGAACACTGATAAAAGTGCTCTGTAATATAATCCTGTAGCTTCTTTACCTGTGACTGCGCCTCTGCACCATTCGGCGCCTGATCCTTGATCGCACCGAACTCTGTAAAGATCTGCATAAACTGCACCATCATATCTTTCTCCTCTTCCTTCGTCCTTCCTTTTGCCTTTTCCTCGGATTCCTTGTATTCTGCAGTATTTCCCCACTGCTCCTTCGCGCGTCTTGTGTACTCATCAATTTTACTTGTATCAAAAGCTGAAAAATCCATTGTTTGTTCTCCTTTATATCGTATTTCACGGGCAAGGCCGATCAGATTTTCCAAGTGCTCCTTCTTCATCGT
>CALZQA010000086.1 GCA_945828315.1 uncultured bacterium
TCGATAGAAGAATACGTAGAAAGACAGGAGCCGATGTGTCGGGAGAACGATGCGATCGACCGCCGGCTGTATGATGAATATGGTGTAAACTGCGGACTGAGAGATGAAAACGGAAACGGTGTCCTGACCGGACTGACCAACATATCAAAAATCGTTTCCTCAAAGATCGTGGATGGCAAAAAGGTTTCCTGTGACGGCGAGCTCTGGTATCGCGGTTATCGCGTGGAGAACCTGATCAACGGACTTGGTCCGCAGGAAATGGGATTTGAAAAAATAGCATATCTGCTGCTTATGGGGCAGCTGCCGACTGCGGAGGAAGAAGCGGAGTTTCGTGCGCTCATGGGAGAAGTACGCACCCTTCCGACAAACTTTACAAGGGATGTCATCATGAAAGCACCGTCGGAGGATATCATGAATTCCATGACGCGAAGCATCCTGACGCTTGCTTCCTATGATCCTGCGGCAAAGGATACGAGTGTCGCGAACTCGCTCCGTCAGTGTATTCAGCTGATCAGTGAATTTCCTTTATTGGCAGTATATGGATATAACGCATACAATCATTATGAGAAGGATCAGAGCATGTTCATCCATCACCCGGATCCGAACTTGTCAACAGCGGAAAATCTGCTCATGCTGCTGCGCCCGGATAAACGGTATTCGCCTGTCGAGGCAAAGGTGCTTGACACGGCACTGATCCTGCATATGGAGCACGGCGGCGGAAACAATTCCACCTTTACAACACGCGTGGTGACTTCTTCCGGATCAGACACTTACTCAACCATGGCGGCAGCAATGTCTTCCTTGAAGGGCCCCAAACACGGTGGCGCGAACATCAAGGTTATGGAGATGATGAGCAATATCCGCGAGCATGTCAGCGATTACGGAGATAAGGATGAAGTTCGGGCATATCTGGAGAAGATCGTGAATAAAGAGGCATTTGACAAAAAAGGTCTGATCTACGGCATGGGACATGCGGTCTATTCGCTGTCAGATCCGCGCGAGCGTGTCTTTAAATCTTATGTAGAGGAGCTGGCAAAGGAAAAAGGCAGGGAGCAGGATCTGCTGTTGTACGAAAATATTGAAGAACTGGCACCGAAGATCATTGCAGAGAAGCGAAAGATCTTTAAGGGCGTCAGCCCGAATGTAGATTTCTACAGTGGTTTTGTCTATGATATGCTCGGAATACCGCAGGAGCTGTACACGGCGATCTTTGCCATTGCGCGAATCGTCGGCTGGAGCGCACACCGGATCGAGGAATTGATCTGCATGGACAAGATCATCCGTCCTGCCTACATGAGTGTGATGGAGAAACGGGAGTAACCACGATCCGGCAGTTGTATTTCCTCTTGAAAGAGAGTAAAATGAAACTAATTCTCCGCTGCACCTGAAGGCACGGTTGCAGCGGATGTTTTATGAAGGAGGAAAGCAAGAATGGTAAAGCATGTGATCTTATGGACATTAAAGGATGAATTTGATGCAGAGGAAAAGGAACGCATCAAAGCCGGCATTAAGGAAGGTCTGGAAGGACTGAAAGGAAAGATCCCCGGACTGTTGGAGGTTCAGGTGAATACAAACGGACTTCCCAGTTCCACGGCGGATCTGATGCTGGACACTACTTTTGAAAGTGCAGAGGCATTAAAGGGTTATTCGACACATCCGGAGCATGTTGCGGTAGCAGATTCGAAGGTACGTCCTTTCACGGCAACACGTGCGTGCCTGGATTATGAGATCTGAAAATAGGAGATGCCCGTGCCTGGTCTTAGAAACAGTGTGCAATAGGAATCTAAGGGGATCAGATGGCATAAGAGAAACACGGACAAGCAAAGGAGACGAATGATGAGAACGATTACATTGGGAAGCACAGGAATAATCGTCCCTCAAAACGGTTTCGGAGCGCTGCCGATCCAGCGCATCAGCACGGAGGACGCAGTGGCGATCCTGCGCCGTGCCTATGAGGGCGGGATGCGCTTTTTTGATACCGCACGTGCCTACAGTGACAGCGAGGAAAAGATCGGTGCGGCGTTCCACGGTTTTGGCGCGGAGCGGGAAAATGTATATATTGCCACCAAAACGGCGGCTACGACACCGGAACAGGTGCGTGAGCAGTTTGCGACCAGTCTTCGGAATATGGAGCTGGACTATGTGGATATTTATCAGTTCCACTGTGTCAATCAGTGCTACAAACCCGGTGACGGCACCGGCATGTATGAGTGCATGCAGGAGCTGAAGGCGGCAGGGAAGGTGCGCCATATCGGTATCACGACGCACAAGCTCGGTATCGCAAAGGAGATCATCGAATCCGGATTGTACGAGACATTGCAGTATCCCTTGAGCTACCTGTCTTCTGACGAGGAGATCGCGCTGGTGGAGGAATGTAAAAAGCACAATATGGGATTTATTGCCATGAAGGGTCTGGCCGGCGGACTCATCAACAATGCGCCTGCAGCTATGGCGTTCATGCTGCAGTTTGACAATGTGATCCCGATCTGGGGCGTGCAGCGTATGTCTGAGCTGGAGGACTGGCTGGCATTTATGGATATAGAGCCTGTGTTAGACAATGAGTTAAAAGCATTTATCGAGAAGGAGCGCACAGAGCTGACCGGAGAGTTCTGTCGTGGCTGCGGTTATTGTATGCCGTGTCCGGCAGGTATTATGATCAATCAGTGCGCACGTATGTCCCTCATGCTGCGCAGAGCACCCTCTGAAGCATGGCTGACACCGGAAATGCAGGAGGAGATGAAAAAGATCGAAGGCTGCCTGGAGTGCGGCGCATGCCGCAAAAAGTGCCCTTACGAGCTGAACACACCGAACCTGCTGAAGAAAAATTATGAGGACTATAAAAAGATCCTCGCTGGAGAAGTAACTGTATAACGCATGAAAAAAGAGCCGCAAGCGGCTCTTTTTTCATGCGTATATAAACTATCCCATAACTACTTCTACGCTGTATTCGGTTTTACCCTTCTCATAAGGGATCACACATCCCTCGATCGGCTTGCCATCAACGGTGATGCTCTTGATGCCCTTCTCTACGTGGTCGGGATTCGTTACCTTAATGTTGTAAGTACCTTCGCGGAACTTTCTTGTCAGCTTGAAGTCACCGAAATCCTTCGGTACGCAGGGATCAATGGACAGACCCTTATGTGTCGGATAAAGTCCCAAAATATACTGGGAAATATTTACAAATGTCCATGCTGCCGTTCCGGTCAGCCAGCTGTTCTTTGCTTCTCCGTGGAATTTTGCATCTGCGCCGGCTACCATCTGTGAGTAGACATAGGGCTCTGTGCGGTGGATCTCGGAAATCTCCTCCACATAAGCCGGACAAGTCTTCTTATAGATCTCAAATGCGCGGTCTCCGCGTCCAATCACGGTCTCTGCACAGGAAACCCAGGGGTTGTTGTGGCAGAAGATACCGGCATTTTCCTTGTATCCCGGCGGGTAAGAGGAAACCTCGCCAAGCTCTAAGTGGTACTTGGTATAAGCAGGCTGGAGGATCATGACGCCGTATTTGGTATCCAGACGTTCCTTGACGGAATCCAGAGCCTTCTCAGCCAGACCTTCTTCTACGCCGACGCCGGCCAGCACACAGAAGCCCTGGGGCTCAATGTAGATCTGACCTTCTTCACATTCCTTGGATCCGACTTTGTGGCTGTATGCATCATAGGCACGTACAAACCATTCTCCGTCCCAGCCGTCCTTCAGAATCGCGTCGTACATCTTCTTTACTTCCTCGCGTGCACGGACTGCTTCAGCCTCATCATTCATCAGCTCACACAGCTCTGCATATTCCTCGCCGTATTTCACAAACATGCCGGCGATAAATACGGACTCAGCCACCGGACCTTCACTGGGACCAAAGGTCTGGAAGGACTCTCCCGGATGCTCAGAGAAGCAGTTTAAGTTCAGGCAGTCGTTCCAGTCTGCGCGTCCGATCAATGGCAGATCATGAGGACCCTTGTGATTGATGATATAGTCTAAGGAGCGCTTCAGATGCTCCATCAAGGGCTGTGCCACAGACATATCGTTGTCGAACGGTACCTGCTCAGTCAGGATAGAGGTATCTCCAGTCTCACGTACATAAGCGCTTGTCCCAGCGATCAGCCACAACGGGTCGTCGTTAAATCCGCTTCCGATGTCGGAATTGCCCTTCTTTGTCAGAGGCTGATACTGGTGATAAGCGCTGCCGTCCTGGAACTGCGTGGAAGCGATATCGATGATACGCTCTCTTGCACGGTCGGGGATCAGATGCACGAAGCCCAACAGATCCTGGCAGGAATCGCGGAAGCCCATGCCTCGTCCGATACCTGACTCGTAGTAGGAAGCAGAACGGGACATATTAAAGGTGACCATACACTGGTACTGGTTCCAGATGTTGACCATACGATCTACCTTATCGTTTGAAGATTCGATATGGTACTTGGATAACAGCTCATCCCAGTAAGCCTGAAGCTCTGCAAATGCCTTTTCCACGTCTGCATCTGTCTGATATTTTGCCAGCATTGCATTTGCCGGTTTCTTGTTGATGACACCGGGAGCCTCCCACTTGTCATCTTCCGGATTTTCCACATATCCCAATACAAAGACGAAAGTCTTTGACTCACCGGGAGCCAGCGTCAGCTTGATCTGATGAGAAGCGATCGGTGACCATCCGCTTGCGATGGAATTTCTGCAGGCATCTTCTTCTACAGCGATGGGATCATTCGCACCGCGGTAAGCGCCTAAAAATTCGTCGCGGCTCGTATCAAAGCCGTCCACAGGCGCGTTCACGGAGTAAACTGCATAATGATTCCGGCGCTCACGATATTCGGTCTTGTGATAGATGGTAGATCCGATGACCTCCACTTCACCGATACTTAAGTTTCGCTGGAAGTTCTTCATGTCATCGTCTGCATTCCACAGACACCATTCTACATAGGAAAATAAACTTAACGTTTTCGTCTCTGCACTGTTGTTGGTCAGCTTCACCTGGCTGATCTCACAGTTATCGTTCATCGGAACAAAAGTCAGGACAGATGCTTCCACACCGTTTTTGGCACCGGTAAAACGGCTGTAGCCAATACCATGGCGGCATTCGTAGCTGTCAAGATCTGTCTGCGTGGGTTTCCAGCCGGGATTCCAGACGGTGTCACCATCCTTTATATAGAAGTACTTGCCGTTGACATCACCCGGTACATCGTTGTAACGATAACGTGTAAGTCGCAGCAGCTTTGCATCTTTATAGAAGGTATAGCCTCCGCAGGTGTTGGAAATCAGTGAGAAGAACTCGTTGCAGCCCAGATAGTTGATCCAGGGCAGCGGTGTCTTCGGAGTCGTGATCACGTACTCTTTGTTTACGTCGTCAAAGTAGCCGAATTTCATAGCTGTTCTCCTTTACTAAGATATAGTTGAAATGGTTCATGTTCAGAGCGATTTTCGAAATTGCTGCCTGGCAGCGCACTTTCAGCTCATATATGAGCCTAGTATAGAAAACGTTTAAGTAAAAGTCAATATATTTAAGTAAAATTCGTTCTTGATTTGTGGGAAAGTGTCAAAAACGCCCCTTTAAAACTGTGACAATTTCACAAACATGGGTAATTTGCATAAAAAATCTAAAAAACCACTTGAAAAAATATTCAAATCGTTGTACTATAACATCACGAAAACGATTAAGTGCTTTTCGAAAAACAAAACAGATAACAGCACAGCTTTTCTGAGGGGGTTAACGGTTATGGTTTCCATGAAAGATATTTCAGTAGCATGTGGAGTATCTGTCGCGACCGTTAGCAAGGCATTGAATGATCACAGAGATATCGGCGCGAAGACCAAGGAGCGGATCAGACAGACCGCGAAGGAGATGGGATATTTTCCAAACTCCGCAGCACAGGCGCTGAAGACGAATCGTACTTATAATATAGGAGTCCTGTTTGTGGATAAAGCGATGAGCGGATTGACACATGACTATTTCTCCTATGTACTGGACAGTTTCAAACGCACCGCAGAGGAACACGGATATGATATTACATTTATCAACTGTTCCAAAAACGGAAAGAACCGGATGTCTTATCTGGAACACGCAAAGCACAGAGGTTTCGATGGAGTCGTGATCGCATGTATCGATTTTCACGATCCGGAGGTGGTGGAACTGATCCGAAGTGATCTGCCGGTCGTAACGATCGATCATCTGTTTAACAACCGGATCGCAGTCGTATCGGATAATGTGAGTGGTATGCGTCAGCTTTTTACCTACATTTATAAAATGGGACATCGAAAGATCGCATACATTCACGGAGAGGATACAGCTGTTACACAAAACCGCCTTTCTTCCTTTTATAAAACAGCAAAGGAGCTGGGCGTAGAGATACCGGATGAATATGTAAGGGAAGCGGCCTACAGAGATACGAAAGAGGCATACAAAAAGACAATGGAGCTTTTAGATCTGCCGGATCCGCCTACCTGTATTCTCTACCCGGACGATTTTGCCAGCTTTGGCGGGATCAACGCGATTCAGGCAAGAGGGCTTCGCATACCGGAGGATATCTCGGTAGCAGGCTATGACGGAATACGGGTAGCAAGGCATATTGAGCCGAAGCTCACGACTTTAAGACAGGATACAGAGCTGATCGGACATGAAGCTGCAAAGAACCTGATCAATCTCATCGAAGAACCAAAATCGACATTGATCCAGGTGATCACCATCGGGGGAGAAGTTCTTGAGGGCCATTCTGTTAAGGATCTAAACAAGAAGTAAAGGCACTGCCCCAAAATAAAAATACGGTATTTTTATTTGTTTGTAAACTTGTTTACAAACAAATATCAATATAAAAGCACAAAAAATTTTTCAACGAACATTCTTTAAGGGAGGAAAAAGAATATGAAAAAGAAAGTAATTAGCGCTTTACTTGTAACTACAATGGTAGCAGGAATGTTAGTAGGATGCGGAAGCAAAGAAGCAGCTGAAGCACCTGCAGCAGATGATGCAGCAACCGAGGAGCCTGCAGCTGAAGAGCCTGCAGATGATGCTGAGGCTGAAGAACCTGCGGATGACACTGCAGCAGCAGACGAAGGAAAGGTACTGAACATCCAGTGCTGGAATGAGGAGTTCAAGAGCCGTCTGACCGCTCACTATCCCGGATACGAGGAAGTAGACGGAACGACCGGAAAGGTCGGCGACGTGACTGTGAAGTGGACCATCACTCCTTCTGATGACAATGCTTACCAGAACAATCTGGATGAGATGCTGTTAAAGCAGGCTGATGCAGCAGCAGATGACAAGGTAGACTTATTCCTGATCGAGGCTGACTACGCATTGAAGTATGTAAATTCAGAATATACTATGCCTGTTGCTGATCTTGGTATCACAGATGATGAGCTGAAGGATCAGTACCAGTACACCAAAGACGTTGTAACTGACGGAGACGGCAAGCTGAAAGGCGTATCATGGCAGGGCTGCCCGGGCGTTCTTATTTACAACCGTGAGGCTGCAAAGGAAGTGTTAGGAACTGATGATCCCGCAACTGTACAGGAATCAGTTAAGGATTGGGATACTTTCTTAGCAACAGCTAAGACCATGAAGGATGCAGGTTATCAGATGACCTCATCTGCAAACGATGCTTATCGTGTATTCTCTAACAACGTAACCTCTAAGTGGGTTGAAGATGGCAAGATCAACATTGATGCTAACATCAAGAACTGGGCTGATATGTCTAAGGAAATGGTAGATGCAGGTGAGACCGGAACACATGATCTGTGGTCTGACGACTGGTCAAAGGGCTTCTATCCGGAAGGAAAGGTATTCTGCTACTTTGGACCTGCATGGCTGATCGACTTCTGTATGGCAGCTGACACTGAAGGATCTATCGCAAACCAGGGTGGCTGGGGCGCAACTGAAGGACCTCAGGGCTTCTTCTGGGGCGGAACATGGATCTGTGCAGCAACCGGAACCGACAACCCGACTTTAGTAGCTGATATTATGAGACAGCTGACCTGCAACACTGACATTATGATCGACATCGTAAAGGATGACAATGATTTCGTAAACAACCAGCCGGCAATGACACAGATGGCAGCTGATACTTCATACTCAAGTGCTGTTCTTGGCGGACAGAACCCTCTGGCTATGTTCTGCGCAGGCGCTGGTAATATCGATCTGAGCAACACTTCTCCTTATGATCAGGGATGTAACGAGGAGTTCCAGAACGCAATGAAGAACTACTTCGAAGGCAACATGAACTATGATGAGGCTGTAGATATGTTCTACAAAGCAGTTGTTGAGAAATACCCTGAGCTGACCTACTAATTTTTATCACCTGAAATTTTATTGGGGCTGCCTGTGATCGGGCAGCCCCGATATATCAAAATCATGATCGTTCCTACAAGGTTGGCAGCAGTATTTTAAGAGTGAAGCATAAAACCTTGGTTCAGCAATTAAAAGATTGCTGCGAGCACTGTAAAAATAAAAATGATGGAGGAAACGTTATGAGCAAACCTGCAAAGAAAAGTAATGTGGTTCGTTACAATAAATGGGGCTACATATTCCTGATCCCGTTTGTACTTGTATATGTTGTATTTCAGTTGATTCCGCTGATCAGCACGGTCTGGAACAGCTTTTTTGAAAACTATCGTTCCGGATTGACACAGGTCGGACCGAATTTTATAGGACTTCAGAACTATATTTCCCTGTTCAGCAGCGGAGATATCTGGACTTATCTTGGCAATACGCTGATCATGTGGATCCTCGGATTTGTTCCGCAGATCCTGGTTTCTTTACTGCTCGGTGCATGGTTCTCCAACCCGAGAATGCGCCTGAAGGGTGAACAGTTTTTCAAGACCGTCATTTATCTGCCGAACCTGATCATGGCTTCCGCATTTGCGATGCTGTTCTTCACCCTGTTCTCAGACGGCGGTCCGATCAACA
>CALZQA010000087.1 GCA_945828315.1 uncultured bacterium
CTACACACTGCATATCGTCGGCAGCGTCAGATGTGTATAAGAGACAGATGTCCGCGTGAGACGGACAAATAAAAGCGGGTGTGCGAAACAGAGAGCAATACCCAAAGAGAAAGACAGATATCACATAAAAAGGAGATTAGCGAGAAATGAGTGAGAAGTTAAAAGTCGGCATTTTAGGCGGAACTGGAATGGTAGGACAGCGGTTTATTTCAATTTTGGAAAATCACCCCTGGTTCGAGGTGACAACGATCGCAGCCAGCCCCCGCAGTGCCGGACAGACATATGAGCAGGCAGTGGGCGGACGCTGGAAAATGACGACACCCATGCCCGAGGCAGTAAAAAATATCGTTGTAAAAAATGTCAACGAGGTGGAGGCAGTTGCTTCCGAGGTTGATTTCGTATTCAGTGCGGTTGACATGACAAAAGATGAGATCAAGGCCATCGAGGAGGCTTATGCAAAGACTGAGACTCCGGTCGTATCAAACAACAGCGCACACCGTTGGACACCGGACGTTCCGATGGTGATCCCGGAGATCAACGCAGAGCACTTTGCGGTCATCGAGTCCCAGAAGAAGAGACTTGGCACAACCCGCGGATTTATCGCAGTAAAGCCGAACTGTTCCATCCAGAGCTACACTCCGGTGCTGACTGCATGGAAGGAGTTTGAGCCTTATGAAGTGGTCGCTACTACCTATCAGGCGATCTCCGGAGCAGGAAAGACCTTTAAGGACTGGCCCGAGATGGAGGGCAATATCATCCCCTACATCGGCGGCGAGGAAGAAAAGAGCGAGAAAGAGCCCTTGCGTGTATGGGGCGAGGTAAAGGACGGCGTGATCGTACCAGCTACCACACCGGTGATCACCTGTCAGTGCGTGCGTGTGCCGGTACTGAACGGACACACCGCCGCAGTATTTGTAAAATTCAAACAGAAACCCACCAAGGAGCAGCTGATCGAAAAGCTTCGCGCATTCAGGGGGCTTCCCCAGGAGCTTGACCTGCCCAGCGCGCCGAAGCAGTTTATCCAGTATCTGGAGGATGACAACCGTCCGCAGGTAACACTGGACGTGGATTATGAGAATGGAATGGGTGTCAGTGTCGGACGTCTGAGAGAGGACACTGTTTACGACTGGAAGTTTATCGGACTGTCACATAACACACTTCGCGGTGCAGCGGGCGGTGCGGTACTCTGTGCAGAGACATTAAAGGCACAGGGATACATTACAAAAAAATAGATATTGTACAAAAGTTAAATGTTGCTTATAATAAATGGGAGGTCAGCTGTGACCTCCCATTTTGTATAAGATAAGGAGTGTACATATGATCGTCAGAACGGCGCAGATGCGGAGTCTGAATGAAAATTATGAGGCGCAGGGAAACAGTATCGTTCTGCTGTACGGCAGGGACGGCTGTGAGAAGGAAGCGATGCTACGCATCTATCTGCAGGATAAAAGGCATTTTTATTACCATGCCAGACAGGCATCTCAGTTGGAGCAGTATCGGCAGATGGCGGCAGAGGTGGAGAATAGTTATGATGTGAAACTGCAGAAGGGAACATACAACGAGATCTTTAACCGGGTCAAAAGTGGTGATGCTACAAAGCTTGTGGTGATCATTGATGAATTTCAGTATATCGTAAAAAAAGATCCGGAATTTATGGATTCGGTTATAAAACTTAAGGAAAAGAAGCTGTATCCGGGACCGGTGCAGATCATCCTTGCCAGCAGCGATGTGGCGTGGGTGGAGCAGGAGATGACAGCCTTCCTTGGAGAGCGTACAAAGAAAATAAAGGAAACGATCAAACTGGAGGATCTGTCATTTCTTGATCTGGTACGTGCGTATCCCAGTTTGTCTGTTGCAGAAGTAGTGCGGATCTACGGTGTGATCGGCGGTGTGTCTGCCTATGTGAGCCGTTGGAATCCAAAGGTGGACTTTCGCACGAATATTTGTCGGAATGTCTTATCGCCGTATGGCTGGATGCACCATGAGGCAGAGCACTACATTTCTCTGCGGCTGCGTGAACTTTCTGTGTACGAAACGATACTGGCAGCGATCGCGGCGGGAAACCGGAAACTGAATGATCTTTATCACTTGACGGGTTTTTCCCGCGCAAAGATATCCGTTTATCTGAAAAATCTGATGGAGATCGACGTGATCGAGAAAGTGGATTCTTTTGAGACCGGCGGTGCGCGCAACACGCAAAAAGGACTGTATCAGATCCGGGATCATTTTGTGAACTTCTGGTTCCGGTTTATCTATCCGCATCTGTCTGATCTGTACATGTTAAAGCCGGAGGAGTTTTACGATCTCTATATTGCGCCGGACATTGATGAGTACATGAACCGCTATTTTGTCCGGGTATGTGTGGAATATATGGAACTGATGAATCGTGTGGATAAGCTGCCGATCAAAGTGGTAAAGCTTGGCACATGGATCGGAAAACAGGGAACGGTAGATATCGTTGCTCAAGATGCAGTGCGAAACACCATTGTGGGCTCTTGCAACTGGTCGAAGCCGATGATGACGGCTGCGGATGTGGCGGGCCTTGCGCAGACTCTGAAAAAGGCGAGACTTTCGCCGAAGCATATTTTTCTGTTTACGGCGACAGAGTTTGCACCGGAGGTGCTTGCACTGACAGACAAGGATGAGCGGTTTGTACCGATCGATATGAAAGAGTTGTAATGATGAAGTCTGGTCGGAGCAATGACTGTTTCGATCGTATGAAGGATTTTTTTTATGTCAAAATCACTATATATTGCAGAGAAGCCCAGTGTCGCGCAGGAATTTGCAAAGGCGCTGAAGCTGGACATGAAGCGTCACGACGGCTATCAGGAGTCGGAGGAAGCCATTGTGACATGGTGCGTCGGACATCTGGTGACCATGAGTTATCCGGAGGCCTATGATGAAAAATACAAAAAATGGTCACTCTCGACGCTGCCATTTATCCCGGAGGAATTTAAATACGAGGTCATCGGCTCCGCGGCAAAGCAGTACCGCATTGTTGCCGGGCTGTTGAACCGGCCCGACGTGTCATGTATTTATGTGTGCACCGATTCAGGGCGTGAAGGAGAGTACATTTATCGTCTGGTGGAACAGATGGCGGGTGTAAAAAACAAAGAAAGACGACGTGTCTGGATCGATTCACAGACCGAGGAGGAGATCCTGCGGGGAATCCGCGAGGCAAAGGATCTGTCCGAGTATGACAATCTTTCTGCCAGCGCCTACCTGCGCGCAAAGGAAGATTACCTGATGGGTATCAACTTTTCACGTCTGCTTACGCTGCGTTACGGGAATGCAGTGGCAAATTATTTGAATGAGCGATACGCGGTCATTTCTGTCGGAAGAGTTATGACCTGTGTGCTGGGCATGGTCGTGCGCAGGGAGCGGGAGATCCGCGCGTTTGTAAAAACGCCGTTTTACAGGGTGCTTGGTACGTTCTCTTTGGATGGAGCAAATATCAACGGTGAGTGGAAGGCTGTAGAGGGATCTGCGTATTACCAGTCACCGAAGCTGTATAAGGAAAACGGTTTCAAGGAAAAAGCGGATGCTGAGACGCTGATCGATCATCTTTCGCATATCGAGCCACAGACGGCGGTGGTTGTCTCCGTGGAAAAGAAAAAGGAAACAAAAAATGCTCCGTTGCTTTTCAATCTGGCGGAGTTGCAGAATATCTGCTCCAAATTTTTTAAGATCAGTCCGGATCAGACCTTGCAGATCATTCAGGAACTGTATGAGAAAAAACTTGTGACTTATCCGCGAACCGATGCCCGTGTGCTCTCAACAGCAGTGGCAAAGGAGATACATAAAAACATCGGAGGATTGAGGAATATTCCCGGTGTCCGGGCATTCGCAGAGGAGATCTTACAGACAGGAAGTTATAAGAATATTGCAAAGACCCGTTACACGAATGACAAGCAGATCACGGATCACTATGCGGTCATTCCCACCGGACAGGGTATGGGAGCGTTGAAATCACTGAGTGAACTTTCCATGAAGGTGTACGAAGTTATCGTGCGGCGTTTCCTGGCAATTTTTTATCCGCCTGCGGTGTATCAGAAGGTGAGTCTTGTGACGCGTATCGGGCAGGAGCAGTTTTTTGCCGGATTCAAGGTGTTGAAGGATCCCGGATACCTGAAGGTGATGGAGTATTCCTTCTTTAAAAACAAGAAAAATACCGGGAAAACGCCGGAGAATCCGGATACAGGTGAGCCTGATGACGGTCGGGCGAATCCGGCGGAGAACGAGGAACAGGAGATTTCCGACGCGCATTTGCTGGAACTGGTGGCATCCCTGAAAAAGGGTGTGCAGATACCAGTGACCGGCTATACGATCAAGGAAGGTGAGACCTCGCCTCCGAAGCGCTATACGTCAGGTTCCATGGTGCTGGCGATGGAAAATGCAGGTCAGCTCATTGAGGATGAGGAACTGCGTGCGCAGATCAAGGGCAGCGGGATCGGAACCAGTGCAACCCGTGCGGAGATCATTGCCAAGCTGGTGAAGAACAAATATCTGGCGCTGAACAAAAAAACGCAGGTGATCACCCCGACACAGATGGGGGAGATGATCTTTGATGTGGTGAATGTATCTATACGTTCCCTTTTGAATCCCGAACTTACCGCCAGTTGGGAGAAGGGTCTGACCTATGTGGCGGAGGGCACGATCACGCCGGAAGAGTATATGGTAAAGCTGGAGAACTTTATCCGCACCCGCACAGACAGCGTGATGAAAACGAACAACCAGTATGCGCTGCGGCAGTATTTTGACGCTGCGGCACCCTATTATAAAAAGCAACCGGCGAAAAAGAGTGCGTCTGCAAGATCCGGTGCAAAAAAGAAAGCAGAAAATCAGTAAAGGAGCAGTATCTATCATGAAGCAGTGTGAAATCAAAGAATTATATGATCTGTCACAGACTATCGCGGGAGATTATCTTGCGCAGTTTACCTATCCGTGGGAGGCACTGGACGGTATCAAGGATTATATAAAGGAGCTGGGAGTGACGCTTGATCCCGACATTTACGAAAAACGCGGTGAAGATATCTGGGTGGCAAAGTCAGCCATTGTGGCACCGACCGCCTGTCTGAACGGACCGCTGATCATCGATGAGGAGGCCCAGATCCGCCATTGCGCGTACATCCGCGGTTCGGCGATCATCGGAAAAGGCTCTGTCGTGGGCAACTCAACGGAGATCAAAAATGACATTATTTTTAACAGTGTGCAGGTGCCTCATTACAACTATGTGGGAGATTCCATTCTGGGCTACAGGTCCCATATGGGTGCGGGGTCCATTACTTCAAACGTCAAGTCTGACAAATCGCTTGTCGTGGTGAAGGATGGCACCCAAGAGATCGCTACCGGACGAAAGAAATTCGGCGCGATGCTGGGTGATTTTGTTGAAGTAGGCTGTAACAGTGTCTTGAATCCCGGAACAGTGATCGGCAGACATACGAATATTTATCCGCTTTCCAGTGTGCGGGGAGTGATCCCAGCAGACAGCATCTATAAAAAGCAGGGAGAGGTAGTCAAAAAAACATTTTAAGAGAAAACAAGCGGTTCGCAAAAGAAACGGGAACACGGAATAGGGACCCGGTAAAATTTTTGTTGAAAAAATAAAAATTACTATGGACGATTTCGACAAAATATGAGAAAATATAAGCAGTATGTTCCGACTTTGATATTTTTTTTCACACAAAGAGCGGAACGCATATAACAAATACTAATTATTGAAAGGAGACTTACAATGATTTACACAAAGGAAGTTGAAAACATGTGTCCTGTAGCAAAGGGCGCAAAGCATGAGCCGGCTCCGATTCCTGAGGAGGGCAAGTGGGTACACTCTAAAAAGATCGAGGATATTTCCGGTTTCACACACGGTGTGGGCTGGTGTGCTCCCCAGCAGGGTGCCTGCAAGCTGTCTTTGAACGTAAAGAACGGTATCATCGAGGAGGCTCTTGTTGAGACCATCGGATGTTCCGGTATGACCCACTCTGCAGCAATGGCTGCTGAGATCTTACAGGGCAAGACCATCTTAGAGGCATTGAATACAGACCTTGTATGTGACGCCATCAACACCGCTATGAGAGAGCTGTTCTTACAGATCGTTTACGGACGTACACAGAGTGCATTCTCTGATGACGGACTTGCTATCGGTGCAGGACTTGAGGATCTTGGAAAGGGACTTCGCTCACAGGTTGGTACCATGTATGCAACCAAGGAGAAGGGTGTTCGTTACTTAGAGATGGCTGAGGGCTATGTAACCGGTATTGCATTAGACGCTGACAACGAAGTGATCGGCTATCAGTTTGTTTCTCTCGGAAAGATGACTGACTTCATCAAAAAGGGTGATGATCCGAACACTGCATGGGAGAAGGCAAAGGGTCAGTACGGCCGTGTCCAGGATGCAGTAAAGATCATCGATCCCAGATGCGAGTAATCGGAAGAGAAGAAAAGGAGGAACAATAAAAATGGCATTATTTGAATCATATGAAAGAAGAATTGACCAGATCAACGCTGTTTTGAACAGCTATGGTATCAGCTCTATCGAGGAGGCTGAGAAGATCACCAAGGATGCTGGTCTTGACGTATACGATCAGGTAAAGAAAATTCAGCCCATCTGCTTCGAGAACGCATGCTGGGCATACACCGTAGGTGCTGCGATCGCTATCAAGAAGGGTGCAGTTCGCGCCGCTGATGCAGCTGCAGCCATCGGTGAGGGACTTCAGGCATTCTGTATTCCCGGATCTGTTGCAGACCATCGTAAGGTAGGTCTTGGACATGGTAACTTAGGAAAGATGCTCCTTGAGGAGGAGACCGAGTGCTTCTGCTTCTTAGCAGGTCATGAGTCATTCGCAGCTGCTGAGGGTGCGATCGGTATCGCTGAGAAGGCAAACAAGGTACGTCAGAAACCGCTGCGCGTTATCTTAAATGGTTTAGGAAAAGACGCTGCACAGATCATCTCTCGTATCAACGGTTTCACATATGTGGAGACTAAGTATGACTACAAAGAGGCAAAGGTAAACGTTGTATATGAGAAGGCATACTCTGATGGACTTCGTGCAACTGTTAAGTGTTACGGTGCAGATGATGTTCAGGAAGGTGTTGCGATCATGCATATGGAGAACGTTGGTGTATCCATCACCGGTAACTCTACCAACCCGACCCGTTTCCAGCATCCTGTTGCAGGTACTTACAAGAAGGAGTGCATCGAGCAGGGCAAGAAGTACTTCTCAGTAGCATCCGGCGGTGGTACCGGTCGTACACTGCATCCCGACAACATGGCTGCAGGTCCCGCTTCTTACGGCATGACCGATACCTTAGGACGTATGCACTCTGATGCACAGTTCGCAGGTTCTTCATCCGTTCCGGCTCACGTAGAGATGATGGGTCTGATCGGTATGGGTAACAACCCGATGGTAGGCGCTACCGTAGCAGTAGCTGTATCCATTGAGGAGGCTCACAAGGCAGGCAAGTGCTAACAGACTGTCTGAGGCAGTTCGCGGAATTGCCGAGATAGAAAATGAAATGAATATTGACTCGAAAGAGTGAAAAGATGAGGACTTTCTGTGCCCGGATGGGTGTGGGGAGTCCTTGTTTGGCTTTGTGATATGTGTTACAATGAAAAATATTGTGATACAAGGAGGTTCACATCTATGAAAAAAATGAAGAAACTGTTGTATGTGTTATTGATCGCAGTGTTGATCATGCCTGTTATTCCGGCAATATCAACCGGGGCAGCAACGACAAAGACACCGGCTCCTGCTTATAACGGAAAATGGACGTATTATGCGGTCTACAATACGATCTATAAGCTGAATTCCCAGGATGGAACGGCGCAAAAGGTGAAAGAGATCAAAGATGTCAATATCGTCTCAGACATCTCATACTATGACGGATACTTGTATTTTACAGCGGATTACTATTATGGTACAGATGGTTCTAATTGCTATGTATGCCGGATGAAGACGAACGGAACATCCTTTGAGAAGCTTGGTCGTGGTCGTCAGCCGCTCATTTATAACAAGAAGATCTATTATTTCAAGACGAAGTATACGAAAGATAAATATGATCAGTACTATGAAGAAACAACATCTATCTCAGAGATGTCTCTAACAGGAAAAAACAGCAGAGTACTTGTGAAAAACAATGCTGCCAATTATCTGCTGTGGGATATGGGCGTGATCAATGGAAAAGTATATTACCAGAAATATCTTGCTTCTTCCAATGCTTATGCAGCAATGTCTTATGATATCAGCAGCGGAAAAACGGCAAAGCTGTTCACGAACGAAGACAATATTCAACTGGTAAGCGGAGATGCGTCCTACCTTTACTATAGTATCGGATATGACACGGTCGGCGTGTATACGATCAAACCCGGTAAACTATCTTCCAAAAAATACAGCGACTCTATCTGTGTGATCGGCGGAAAGAATGGCACCGCTTATTTTTCGCGTTATGATACCTATTCCACCTATGCCTATCATGCGAAAGAGAACAAGGTTACGACTGTCAAAAAAAATAAGCTGTTAACAGACCTGACTTTTAGCAAGTCCGGATATCAGGTGGTAAAGTATTCGATGACTCAGGAGGAATTTGAGGCAAGCGGATATCAATATGATATGGCAGTGGCACGCATGAAGATCGATGGAACGGGCTTTAAGACCTTAAAGAAATATTTTGTTTCATAAAAGGAAGGCGGGAATCTTTCGGACGCAAGACTCCCGACCTATATCGCAGATATTGCCATTACGTGTCGAATT
>CALZQA010000088.1 GCA_945828315.1 uncultured bacterium
CAAGGACCCTGACAAAATTGATTACATCATTGCAAACTGTGCAGAGTGTGAGCCTTACCTGACATCTGACTACCGCAGAATGATGGATAATCCGGAATTGCTGGTAGGCGGTCTGAAGATCGTGCTGCAGCTGTTTGATCATGCAAAGGGTGTGCTTGGTGTGGAGAACAATAAGCCGGACTGTATCGCAAAGCTTCAGGATCTCTGCAAGGACGAGCCTCGCATTGAGGTCGTTCCGCTGCAGACCAAATATCCGCAGGGTGGTGAGCGCCAGTTGATCAAGGCTGTCAGTGGTCGAGAGATCAATTCCAAGATGCTTCCCGCAGATGCCGGTTGTATCGTCGACAATGTGGAGACACTGGTGTGCATCTATCGTGCGGTCAAAGAAGGAAAGCCGGTCATGAACCGCATTTTTACTGTGACGGGAGATGCTGTGAACGATCCACGCAATTTCTATGTGTGTGTAGGAACCAATTACGCAGAGCTGTTAGAAGCAGCCGGCGGCTTGAAGGAGTCCGGTGCAGAGAAGATGATCTCCGGAGGTCCGATGATGGGATTCTCCATGTTTGATCTGAATGTACCGATCACAAAGACGAATTCATCACTGCTTTGTCTTTCATCTGATGACGTATCCCATCTGGAGCCGAGTGCATGTATCAACTGCGGACGCTGTGTAGAGGCATGCCCGGAACTGTTAGTGCCTTCAAGACTGGCAAAGCAGGCAAACTTAAAGCAGGGTGAGGAATTTGAAAAATGGAATGGTATGGAGTGTATCGAGTGCGGAAGCTGTAGCTTTATCTGCCCGGCAAGACGTCCGCTGGCACAGTCCATCAAAACCATGAAAAAAGATATTCTCGCAGCCAGACGAAAAAAATAAAACAGAAAGAGGTGTAAAACATGGATAATATTTTACATGTTTCCTCATCACCCCATGTGCGTGCGAAGGATTCTACCAACCGTATCATGGCGTATGTGATCTTAGCATTACTTCCCACGACGCTGTTTGGTATTTTCAACTTCGGATTGAAGGCACTGCTTCTGATCGCTGTGACGATCGCAAGCTGTGTGGCTACCGAGTGGGTGTTTGAGAAAATTGTTCACAAGAAGAGTACGATTAGTGATCTGAGTGCAGTTGTTACCGGACTGCTTCTGGCATTGAACCTGCCTGTGACACTTCCCTGGTGGGAGGCGGTACTCGGCGGTGTGTTCGCGATCGCTATCGTAAAAATGATGTTCGGAGGTCTGGGACAGAACTTTATGAATCCGGCGCTCGGCGCAAGATGTTTCCTTCTGATCGCCTTTGCAGCCGATATGACCAATTTCCAGACAGATACTTATACCGGAGCAACTCCGCTTGCTGCAATGCGTAACGGCGAAGTCATCAATACAATGGATGCGCTGATCGGACGTACCGCAGGTACCATCGGTGAGACAAGCACCATCGCGATCCTGATCGGAGCGATCATCCTGATCTTATTAGGCGTGATCACCCTTGCGATCCCGGCAAGCTACCTGATCACTTTTGTGATCTTTATGCTGATCTTCGGCGGACATGGCTTTGACATGAACTACATAGTTGCACAGCTTTGCAGCGGTGGTATCATGCTTGGAGCGTTCTTTATGGCAACTGATTATGTCACCAGTCCGATCACGCCGAACGGACGTATCCTGTTCGGTATCTGCTGTGGTATCCTGACCGGTCTGTTCCGCTGCTTCGGCGCAAATGCAGAGGGTGTTTCCTTTGCGATCATCTTAAGCAACCTGCTTGTTCCGATGATCGAGAAGATCACGATTCCCCGTGCATTTGGACAGGTAAAAGAGAAAAAGGAGGGCAAATAATATGAAGACGAAGAAAATCGTTCATGACGCCTTGATCCTTACCGCTTTTACACTGGTACTGGGATTTTTGTTAGGACTTGTTTATGAAATTACAAAGCAGCCGATCGCAGATGCCAATGCTGCGGCTGCACAGGAAGCCTACAAGGCGGTCTTTGCAGATGCAGATTCTTTTGAGGCATTAGATGGCTTTGACAAGAATGCGGCTACAGAGGAAGTCATAGCTGCCGGGTATGAGGATTCTATCGATGACGTTCAGGTGGCAAAAGATGCTTCCGGTTCGGAGATCGGATATGTGGTTACAGTCACTGCAAAGGACGGCAGTCAGTCCACGATCACCTTCTCTGTTGGTATTCAAAATGATGGAACCGTCAATGGCTATTCTGTAACAAGCATTTCAGAGACGCCCGGTCTTGGTATGAAGGTAGAGGATGAGGACTTTTATTCGCAGTTTCAGGGTAAGCTGGTAGATACCTTCAGCGTGGTAAAAAATACACCCGCTGCTGATAACGAAATCGAGGCGATCTCCGGTGCAACTATCAGCTCTAGAGCTGTGACAAACGGCGTGAATGCGGCCCTTACCTATTTCCGTTCAGAATTAGGAGGTGCACAGTAATGAATAAATATACAGAACGTTTATACAACGGTATTATCAAGGAAAATCCTACTTTTGTGCTGATGCTTGGTATGTGTCCGACACTGGCAGTTACCTCATCCGCGATCAATGGATTGGGTATGGGACTTTCCACTACGGTAGTACTTGTGCTTTCCAACCTGCTGATCTCAGCATTTCGTAAGGTTATTCCGAACGGTGTGCGTATGCCGGCATTTATTGTCATCGTGGCATCTCTTGTAACGATCGTAGAATTTATGATGAAGGCATATTTTCAGTCACTTTCCGCAGCGCTTGGTGTCTATATTCCGCTGATCGTTGTAAACTGTATCATATTAGGCCGTGCAGAGAGCTATGCATCCAAAAATCCCGTACTGCCGTCCATTTTTGATGGAATTGGTATGGGGCTTGGATTTACGGTAGGTCTGACATGTATCGGTCTGGTCCGCGAATTGCTTGGTGCAGGACAGATTTTTGGTGTGCAGGTGTTATCCCTGAACTGGTTTACACCGATCACTATTTTCATCATGGCACCGGGTGCATTTCTGGTACTGGCATTTCTTGTCGCAGGCATGAATATCATTCGTAAGAAGATGGAAGAAAAGGGCAAGCCGCTGGCTGAGCCTGCCGGATGCTTAAACGGTGACTGCGCAAACTGCGGACAGGCAGCTATTTGTGCAGATAAGAAGGAGGCGTAAGACAGATGAAAGAATTACTTTTGATCGCGGTCGGATCTGCGATCGTAAATAATGTTGTACTGAGTCAGTTTCTTGGTATCTGTCCTTTCCTCGGCGTATCAAAGAAAACTGAGACAGCAGCCGGTATGGGTGGAGCGGTTATCTTCGTTATTACCTTATCCTCCTTTGTAACTGCGCTGATCTATAAATTTATCCTTGCGAATGAGTACCTGATGAGTAAGGGTATTGATTTAACCTATTTAAAGACGATCGTCTACATTCTGGTCATTGCGTGTCTGGTGCAGTTCGTGGAAATGTTTTTAAAGAAAAAAATGCCGCCTCTTTATGAGTCACTGGGTGTGTATCTGCCACTGATCACGACCAACTGTGCGGTACTTGGTGTTGCACTGACAAACGTGACCAAAGAGTATGGCATTCTGGAGAGTGTGGTAAACGGTTTTGCGACTGCACTTGGATTTTTTATCGCGATCGTGCTCATGGCAGGACTCCGCGAAAAAATTGAGTATAATGATATTCCGAAGCCTTTTCAGGGTACTGCGATCGTGTTGATCACGGCAGCTCTGATGTCCATTGCGTTTATGGGCTTCTCAGGAATGATCTAGGAAGGAGAAGAACATGAATATAACAGCGATTCTTGTGGCGGCCCTTGTGGTTGGCTGCACAGGTGTTTTAATTGGATTCTTCCTTGGCGTTGCCGGTGAGAAGCTTGCAGTTGAGGTGGATGAAAAAGAGGAAGCGATCTTAGGTGTTCTGCCCGGAAATAACTGCGGTGGATGTGGATATGCAGGATGTTCCGGTCTTGCTGCTGCAATTTCCAAGGGTGAGGCTCCCATCAATCAATGTCCGGTCGGTGGTTCCGGAGTTGCTGCGCAGATCGGTGCGATCATGGGTGTTGAAGCTACAGAAGGCAAACGAATGGTTGCATTTGTAAAATGCTCCGGGAACAAAGAGGCCAGCAAGGCGGACTATGCTTATAACGGTCTGATGGATTGTACAGCTATGAAGTATGTGCCGAACGGAGGACCGAAATCATGTAATTATGGCTGTCTTGGCTATGGATCCTGTGTTAAGGCTTGTCCCTTTGATGCGATCCACATTGTAGATGGTATTGCAAAGGTTGATAAAGAGGCATGTAAGGCCTGCGGTAAGTGCGTGGCTACCTGCCCGAAGAGCCTTATTGAACTCATCCCTTATGATACAGAGTATGTGGTTCGCTGCGTATCCAAGAATAAAGGAAAAGCAGTGATCGATGCCTGTGGCGCAGGCTGCATTGGCTGCCACTTATGTGAGAAGACCTGTGAGCACGGTGCCATCACGGTCATTGACAACATTGCGCGTATTGATTACGAAAAGTGTGTACACTGCGGTGCATGTGCAGAGAAGTGCCCGAAGCACGTCATCAAGCATATTATGGAAGCATAAAAATGATCTGCAGGAAGCGGGAGATGCATGTGTCTCTCGCTTCTTTTATGGAAATTTATGTGTTTATATGGTAAAATATAACTAATATAAGAGTGCATGTATTTGTGGAACTGCTGAACGGAAAAGACTAGGAGGTATCTGTATGACTTATGAGGCATTGACCAAAGATTTAGTAAAGAAATGTAAAAAACCATGTGCGAATGTTGTGAATCTTGCCAATACGATATCACAGGAATTTCCGATGATCGTGGTCGCAAATCTGTCCAAAAATACATATACCATAATACGTGACGAGGGTTTCTTGTGCAATGAGATCACTCCTACCGGCTGTTACGGGGATCTGATCGATGATAATATGGATGAGATCCATCCAAATTACCAGCAGCTATTCTATGAATGTTTCTCCAGAGAGCATCTGATCCGCAGTTTTCAGCGGGGCAAGCGGGAAGTTTATGCCGAGATCTACCAGAAGAATAAACAGGGACAGTATCATTGGGTATCTGTACATGTGATACGGGCGGAGAGCGAGTCAGGTGATATCATGCATATCTGCCTCAACCGTGTACTGGATGGATTTAACGAGAAGCACTATGAACAGAAATAGAAGAGTACTATTATTGGAAAAATGATTTACAGACGGGTGTCGTGCAGCTTATTATCCGTATCAATGAAAATAGCATCAACATCGGGCATGGATTGAATAAATTCCATGCCTTTTTCCATGCCAAGGGCAAAGCAGATCGTGCTCAGGGCATCACCTTCCATGGAGGAGTCAGACAGGATCGTGACGCCGTTTAGGTCATTATCGTACGGATAACCTGTAAAGGGGTCAAGAATGTGATGATAGATATGACCGTCTTTTTCAAAATAGCGCTCATAGCGGCCAGATGTAACAATGCTCTGATCCGCGACATCCACTGCGGTGATCGTTTCGCCTTCCTCACTGAAGGGTTTACGGATACCGATGTGATAAGGGGAACCGTCAGATTTTTCTCCGAGCGTGAGTACATTGCCGCCGAGATTGATAAATCCCTCATGCGCGCCGTGGGCGTTTAGATATTTTTTCATTTGATCCGCAGCGTAGCCCTTGGCGATACCGCCGAGATCCAGCTTTGCATCCGGATCTTTCATGGTAACAGAGTTTCCCTCCACAAGGATCTGCGTATAATCGACGGTATCAACTGCTTTCCGGATGGCTGCTTCATCTGGAATATCACCTGTATTGTTGGGAATGTCCCACAGATCTGTGAGGGCACCGATGGTGATGTCAAAGCTACCGTCGCTCAACTCACCGTATTTGATCCCGGCACGGATCAGTTCCGCAGTTTCATCGTGCACTTCGACAGGTGCCCCGTCTGCGTGATTGATCTGATAGATATCGCTGCCCTCCAGTGTGCGGCTGAAGTAGTGCTCATAGGTGTCAGCCAGCGCAAAGCAGTCATCGATCAGAGCTTCATCCGTGGTGTCATTTAACTGGATGGCAATGACCGTGTTAAAATAAAAACCGTTTTTAGCGATCGGTTCCGAATCCTTTATGTAATTATTGTAAAGATAGGTAATGATTACAATGATCGTCGCAAGGATCAGGGCGAGTACGATCTTTTTTCGTTTGTCATGATTCATTTGATTCATGGGTAATACCTCGCAAAATGATTGATATATTTAGATTATAGGAATCACCTATTGAAGTCAAGTGCTTACTGATTTCTGATGTCAGCCTGCAATCTTGAATTGCGTGCGCGCTTTTGTTGTGGTATGATACAAAATGGTTATATTTTTGAAATGGAAACGCAGTATGTACAAGAAGGAGCAAAGGAATGGATGAAAGTAGGATCGCCCGTATTAACGAGCTATATCATAAATCGAAGGCGGAAGGTCTGACTGCTGCCGAAAAAGAGGAGCAGGCAAAGCTGCGTGCGGAGTATCTCGCAGCGATACGTGCAAATATCAGAGGACAATTAAACAATATTGATGTGGTAAATAAAGACGGAAGTATTGAAAATCTGGGAGAGAAATATGGAAAAAACAATAAACATGCAAATTAATATGGACGCCGGGGCACCGGTCATGGAACCGCAGCGCCAGTTTTATTATATGGATCTGGCAAAGAATCTGATCAAAGAACGCGAGAAAGCGTACGGACGGAAGCTGACGGCTCATGTAGAGACCTTTGGTTGCCAGATGAATGCCAGAGATTCCGAAAAACTGAGGGGAATCCTGGATACGATCGGCTATGTGCAGGTCGATACGGAGGAAGCGGATTTCGTTATTTACAACACCTGCACCGTCCGTGAAAACGCAAATAACAAAGTATACGGCAGATTGGGAACGCTGGGCAATTACAAGAAAAAGAACCCGGAGATGATGATCGCGCTGTGCGGATGTATGATGCAGGAAGCACATGTGGTGGATCGACTGAAAAAGGATTACCGCTTTGTGAATCTGATCTTCGGCACACACAACATTTTTAAATTTGCGGAACTTGTCGTGCGTGCACTGACAGAGAAACAGCTGGTTGTCGACATCTGGGAGGACACGACACAGATCGTGGAGGATCTTCCCATCGAGCGAAAGTACAGTTTCAAATCCGGTGTCAATATCATGTTCGGCTGCAATAATTTCTGCAGCTATTGCATCGTGCCTTATGTGCGTGGACGTGAGCGCAGCCGTGAACCGAAGGATATCATCCGTGAGATCGAGCGTCTGGTGGCAGACGGCGTTGTGGAAGTCATGCTGCTGGGCCAGAATGTCAATTCCTACGGAAAAAATCTGGACCAGCCCATGACATTTGCGGAGCTATTACGGGAAATTGAAAAAATTGACGGACTGGAACGTATTCGTTTTATGACCTCACATCCGAAGGACCTTTCGGATGAGCTGATCGAGGTTATGGCCCAGTCAAAAAAGATCTGTAAGCATATGCATCTGCCTCTGCAATCCGGAAGCAGCCGTATCTTAAAGAAGATGAACCGACATTATAATAAGGAACAGTATCTGACGCTGGTGGACAAGCTGCGTGCGGCAATACCGGATATTGCCATCACAACGGATATTATCGTCGGTTTCCCCGGCGAGACAAAGGAAGACTTTTTAGAAACGCTGGATGTGGTGCGAAAGGTGCGTTACGACAGCGCATTTACGTTTATTTATTCCAAGCGTTCCGGAACACCTGCGGCAGAAATGGAAGATCAGGTGCCGGAGGAAGAAGTGAAGGAAAACTTTGACATTTTGTTAAAGGAAGTACAGCAGATTGCGGCCGAGAAGGCAAAGGCGCTGGAGGGTGCGGTCCTTCCGGTACTGGTAGAGCAGGTAAATGAGCATGACAGCACGCTTTTGACCGGACGGCTGTCTAACAATTCAGTCGTACACTTCTCTTGCACTGCGGATCAGGAATCCGGAACGAACTCCCATGCGGATGAATCGCTGATCGGTAAGATTGTTGATGTAAAGCTCGCAGAGTGCAAGGGATTTTATTATCTGGGAGAGCTGTGCCGATAGGGGACGAAAAGATGAATCGAAAATTTGGTGTAAGGGACTGCCTGTTTCTCGCATCGCTGTTTCTCATCGGCATTGTGCTGACAGCCGGTATTTATTATCTGTCTCTTATACACATCTGACGCTGCCGACGATATGCAGTGTGT
>CALZQA010000089.1 GCA_945828315.1 uncultured bacterium
AGTGATTTCTATATTCAAAAGCTGGATGATATCCATACGGTGGAGGGGGTCCAGAGCCTGCATGATGAGATGGTCATTGATTTTACGGAGAAGATGCGCAGATATTCCCGTGCAGATACGAATTCCAAGCATATTAATGCGTGCAAGGAATATATTTATTCTCATATTAAGGAACGCATCACGATCGAGGATCTGGCAGACGAGTTCGGTGTGTCTGCAAGCTATCTTTCCCGTCTGTTTAAACAGGAGACCGGAGTTTCCGTCAGCGGGTATATCCGGGAACAGAAGATAGAGGTTGCAAAGAATCTGCTCAGGTTCAGCGATTATTCCATGATCGATATCGCAAACCGGCTGTCCTTCTCTTCACAAAGCCATTTTATCCAGCAGTTTCGGGAGTCTGTCGGCATGACACCGAAAAAATACCGCGATGAATACTACATGGTCCAGTGGGAGACCGATGGATCGAATTATTTTCAATCGAATAAAAAGGACTGACATTTCGTAGGAGTGTCAGTCCTTTTTCGTATAATTAATGATTACATCGTCAGTGTAATCGTATTCTCGGATGCAAGAAGCTCCTCCGGAATGTAATTGTCTTCGAGGACCGTTCCGTTTACGGACAGTGCACTGAAGCCGCTCTCCTTGTGATCCGGATTTTTCACAGTAATGTGCAGATGTTTTCCGCGGAAGTTTTTGTCAATGACAAAGCTTTCCCAATCCTTAGGAATGGAAGGAGCGATACGGATACCGTTCAGGTCGGGGCGAAGTCCCAAGATACCTTCTACGCAGCCCACCATAACGGTGGATGCGGTACCGGTCAGCCAGTGTACGTGTGAACGTCCGAAATGAGGACTTGCCTTGCCTTCCGTAAACTGTCCGTAGCAATAGGGCTCTAACTGACGAATTTCGGCGCGGTCGTTCTGGGCAGCCGGAGCATTTTCCATGAAGTAGGTAAATGCGCGATCACCGTGACCGAGAAGTGCCTCGGCGAGGATGAGCCATCCCTGTGACTGGGAGAAGATACCTGCATTTTCCTTTGTGCCCTGATTGTAGATGACAGCCAGCGCACCGTCAAAAGCGTGTGCATGGTAGGGAGGATCCATCAGGATCGCACCGTATGCAGTATTTAAGCGCTCGTATACATTGTTCATGGCAGCGTCAGCCTGCTCTTTTGTGGCAAGACCACTGATGACCGCCCAGCTCTGGGGATTTAACCACATATTTGCCTCGGGGTCAGCAGCAGCGCCAATGCGCTCGCCAGCCTCAGTAAATCCGCGGATAAAACGGTCATCGTCCCAGCAGAGACGGTTGATCTTTTCTGCTGTCTCTGCGATCTCTGCATCCAGTTCACTGATGTAAGCACCGTCATTTTTTGCCTCAGCAAAACGTTTGGAGATGATCAGGGCATAGTAGAACTGCAGGGCAACGAAGGAGGATTCACCGTTTGCACCGAGACGCAGACAGTCATTCCAGTCAGCGTACAGTCCGGCAGGCAGTCCGTGGGGGCCCAGATGATCTAAGGAAAAGCGGATCGCGCGTTTCAAATGTTCATAGACTGTGCCTTCGTCTTTGTTTGCGAAGGGAATCACTTCATCCAGAAAAGCAACGTTTCCGGTTTCTGCGATATATTTGAATACGGTCGGGAACAGCCAGAGTGCATCGTCTGCGCGATAGGCCGGATGTCCGGTCTCTTTTACATAAGATGCGTCGTCCGGGGTGTCTTCGTGACCGGGATTGTGGGTAAACTTCACAAGAGGAAGTCCGCCGCCGTTGTCTACCTGCGCAGACAGCATAAAACGGATCTTTTCTGCGGCCATCTCCGGTGCCAGATGGATGATACCCTGAATATCCTGTACGGTATCGCGGTAGCCGTAACCGTTGCGCAGTCCGCAGTAGATGAAGGATGCGGCCCGGGACCAGATAAAGGTCATGAAGCAGTTGTAGGCATTCCAGGTATTGATCATGGTATTAAACTCGGGGCTGGGTGTCTGGATCTTCAGGTTATCGAGTTTCTGAGACCAGTCAGCTTTCAGACAGGCCATCTCCTCCGCAATCTTCTTTTCCGGGTCTGTATAGCCGGAGATCACAGCAGCTGCTTCGGTGGAGTGCTTCATTCCCAACAGGAAGACCATGGTTTTTGTTTCATCCGGCTCCAGAGTGATGACAGTAGAGAGCGCACCACAGGAGTTCTCGTTGTAGCTGGTGACATTGCCGAGATCTCCGCAGCTGACACCCTGAGGGTCTCCATAGCTGTGATATCTGCCGAGGAAAGCCTCCTTATCGCCGCAGTAAGAGGCGACAGGAGCACCGGCGAGGCCGAAGAAACGCTCGATGACATCTTTGTTGTCCACCTGCTCGCCGTTTTCCAAAGTGTCCAGATTGCCGTGAATCTTCTGCATAACGCGATTTTCCTCAAAAGAGGTCTTGGTGATGAACAGAGAGTACTGTAAGTTTACCTGATCTTGCTCATAATTGCTGTGATTGGTGAATTCCGCATAGCCGGTCAGTGTCAGATCACGGGTTTCTTTGGAACGGTTGGTTACGGTCAGTGCCCACACTTCGTGGGATTTGCCATTCGGTACATAGTAGAGTGCCTCGGAGTGGATATCTGCATAATCGGCTACCATTCTTGTATAGCCGATGCCGTGGTGACACTCACTCTTGTAGCTGTCTAAGTCTTTTCCGACCGGCTGCCAGGAGGCAGACCAGTAGTCGCCGGAAGCATTGTCGCGGATGTAGATGTAACGTCCGGGCTCGTCAAAATTGTTAAATACATAGCGCAGAATACGTCCGTTTGCGCCGGATTTTGCAAAGCTGTAGCCGCCTGCGTTGTTGGAGATGATGGCACCGTATTCCGGTGATCCCAGATAGTTGACCCAGGGGGCCGGGGTGTCCGGGCGTGTGATGACATATTCGCGGTTGTTGTCGTCAAAATATCCGTAGTTCATGTGTATTACCTATAATTCCTTTCTGTTGTTTTGTATTCATATAGTTTCTTTTTTGGCTTGAGGGATCATCTTTGTTATTTCAATGTAACGGTGATCCGGTGAACGCCATCCGAGAGAGCTTCCAGCCGCTGGCGGGAGATCAGTGCATGGGAGTCTTCTACAATCGTCAGTTCTTTACCGTCGCAATCAGCAGATACAACGGTGTAGCTGCCGAAGTCCTTGTGTTCCTTGTTCTCATATACGATCTCAAGCTGTTTGCCTGCAAAAGTGACAGCCAGAGAGGCGATGCCGTTTTCGTCAAACTGATCGGACAAAAGCTTCGGATAGAGGAGCAAATCACCTGCTGATCCGCGGACACCGAACACCTCAGTGATCATGGTGAGCAGATACCAGCTGGCTGCGCCGGTCAGGTAGTGGTACATACCACGACCGTCTGCACGGAAATATTCCGGAATGCCGGGATAGATCTTGCTGGTTGAGAAGTCCAGAGCGGTGTCTGCCAGTGCCTTTAATGCCTTCCATCCCTCTTTTGCAAATCCGCGTCGATACAGGGCATTTGCGTACATAACAGTCATATGGGAGAAAACGGCACCATTTTCTTTTTCACCGTAGGCAAAGCCGAACATGCGGCCCATATCAAATTTCAGCTCATGGAAGTCTGTGTTCAGCCGGTAGCCGCCGATCTCTTTCTGGTAGAGGTAGTGGTCAGCGCTGCGGACGATCTTTTTGATCTGAGGTTCGGTAGCCACATATCCCATGATGGCAAATACCTGTCCGGTGAGCATCATGCGCACATGATCTTCACGGTAGCCCTCGACTGCATTTCCGTGATCATCGTAGTAACTGTTGAACCAGCCTTCATCATCTGTCCCTTCGATCCATTCCTGCGCACGTACATGTCCGGTCAGCCAGTTTGCTTTCTGGATCAGGTTCGTAGCGATCGTCTTTAAGGAGAAGCAGGATCGTTTGCCGCTCACATTGTGGCGGCAGGCATCGGTATAGCGGGAAAGCAGTGCATGCTTTCCTTCGATGTCATCGAACAGTGCCGAATCATCATTGAAAAGGATCGCAATCTCATCTAAAAGCTCAATGTTTCCATCCGGATGCAGCTGGTCCATCTGTCGGATCAGAGCTGCCAGATCCATCAGGTTTCCTGCATAGGCGCAGGTAAATGCGACACTCTCACCGTTTTCGGATGCCATATCCAGGGCATCATTCCAGTCTGCGCCACGCAGCCGGTAGATATTGTGGTCACCGACCTCATAGAAGGAGGTCAGGTGCTGGATGAGCAGATGCTCCAGGATGCTTCCTGTGTATACGGAATCGTCTGCTGTTCGCTGTTTGTTGCCGTAAGAATCATTCCAATCGGTGTCGATCTGTGTGCCGCGTGCGGTCTGGGCATCTTTAAAATAAGGAGCGTTCTGATCCAGAATACCGATATCACCGGTCTGATCGATGTAGAGCTTTGTAGTCATCAGTGGCCAGAGTGCATGATCCATCCAGACACGGGCAATACCGTTGCGGTCTGCGATGAAATTGCCGTTTCCGTCGCCAATGATGGTGGCGTTGGTGCCGTCGATGCGGACACCGCCATAATTCTCAGCGATCATTTTTCTGACATTTCCGGGATCCATGAGAAGGAGTGAGAGGCAATCCTGCCACAGATCACGCCAGCCGCGACCGCCGCGGCCATAGTCGTGATGCGGCAGGAAGGAGCAGCCGAACAGCCGGCGTAAAAACGGTTGGAAGCTCACCCATTTCATAAGATTGTCAAAATCAGCTTCTTTCGTGTGGAAATCCACATTTACTGCCTGTTTCCAGTATTCTTTTGTCGCATTCAGAGCGGTCATCACCTGCGCGGAGGTGGCGTATTTCTCACCGACCGCCTGTACGGTCGCCTCGTCATCAGCGATACCGAGAAGCACGATATAATCTGTTTTTTCGCCGGGAGCAAGTGTTACCTTCGGGAACACCATAGCGCCCATTGCTTCCTTGCCTTCCGCAGTCGTTCCACAAGGAGTGCCCTTCGACTGCTCATATATAGCGCGCGGACGTGTAAAGCTGCCGCCCTCGCCGATGAAATCTTCCACAGTGGGGAAGAAGCCTGTCGGAGTCTCGCCCTTTCCGGTGGTCGCGAGTGTATAGTAGATACGATGGTTTCTCTGATGCCCGCGCTCGTCAAAGGACATGGTCGGACAGACCAGAACACCGTGATCTGTCGTATGAATGCGGTGAAGAAGAGAGGTCACGTGACGATGATCTCTTAAGTTATCTGCGCTGCGTCCGTAAATGGGGATAGCCGCATAGGCTGTGATCTCCATGGGTTTATCGGATTCGTTTTTGATCGTTACGTGCATGATCTCCACATTTTCGTCCTTCGGGATGAAGGAAGTGATGGTGGAAGCGATGCCGAGCGTGCGGGAGCTTCTATGTAATGTGTGCCACATCAGTCCGGCTTCTACGCTGCTGTCGTCCTGTCGGTCTGTAAACTGATCTGCTTCCTGTGCAGCAGATGCGCCGCAGGCAGAGTAGATATCTGTATCGTTTACGACACACCAGAAATTTCTGGTGGAGCGGTTGTTGTGAAGATTGTCAATACTGGTGGGCTCTAATAAGAAGCTTACCTGATCCAGTTTGGCGTCACCGCCGAGATTCGGTGTGACAGCGCTTTTCAAACCTGCCTCGGATGCGAGGGGAAAGTAAAGTCCGCTGACGTTCTCCGGTTTGTCGATGGCAAAGCTTCCGTCTTTATCGATGAAATGTAATTGTTTCACGATGGGTCTCCTTTCAATATAAAGATGATGTAACATGGTATTTTTTAAATGATGAATGATCATATACTTCGGTGATCATCTGCCTGCATTATAATGGAGGATCAGATTTCAAAAAACAAGAACCGTGTCAAAAATATCAGATGCATGACCTTAATGTAATTTAATCGTTTTCGTGCATGGTCCCGCGGCATTCAAAAAGTACACAAAATAGGAAGAAACACATGTTTTTTATCTTATGTCATGAATTTGATATTTTGGATGGGATTTATAATATAACGAAAATGAAGTTCTGCGTATAATGCAAACATAAACACGTGAGACACATCTCATGGTAATAAACTTACATCACATGTTTTTTATAGGAGGACAAGAAAGATGAAAAAGAAAATGATCTCTGCGCTGCTTGTAGCTACCATGGTAGCAGGTACATTTGCAGGATGTGGGAGTAAACCCGCAGCAGACAACCAAACCACCAACGAGGCAACCGATGATGCCGCCGGAGAGACAGCAGGAGAGACGGCAGACGCTGAGCCGGCAACAGACGACGCCAGCGGAGAAGACATCGCGGCAGCAGATGAAGGAAAGGTCTTAAATATTCAGTGTTGGAACGAGGAGTTCAAGAGCCGTCTGACTGCTCACTATCCCGGATACGAGGAAGTAGACGGAACAACCGGCAAGATCGGTGATGTAACCGTTAAGTGGACCATCACTCCTTCTGATGACAATGCTTACCAGAACAATCTGGATGAGATGCTGTTAAAGCAGGCTGATGCAGCAGCAGATGACAAGGTTGACTTATTCCTGATCGAGGCTGACTACGCATTAAAATATGTAAATACTGATTACACAATGCCTGTTGCTGATCTTGGCATCACAGATGATGAGCTGAAGGATCAGTATCAGTACACCAAGGATGTCGTAACGGATGGAAACGGCAAGCTGAAGGGCGTATCATGGCAGGGCTGCCCGGGCGTTCTGATCTACAACCGTGAGGCTGCAAAGGAAGTATTGGGAACCGATGATCCCGCTGAAGTTCAGAAATCCGTTTCTGACTGGGATACTTTCCTTGCAACAGCTAAGACAATGAAGGATGCAGGCTACAAGATGACATCTTCTGCAAACGATTCTTTCCGTGTATTCTCTAACAACGTAACCTCTAAGTGGGTTGAGGATGGCAAGATCAACATTGATGCAAACATCAAGGCATGGGCTGATATGTCCAAGACAATGGTAGACGCAGGCGAGACCGGAACCCATGATCTGTGGTCTGATGACTGGTCTAAGGGCTTCTATCCGGACGGCAAGGTATTCTGCTACTTTGGACCCGCATGGCTGATCGACTTCTGTATGGCAGCTGACACCGAAGGCTCTATCGCAAACCAGGGCGGCTGGGGCGCAACCGAAGGTCCTCAGGGCTTCTTCTGGGGCGGAACATGGATCTGTGCAGCAACAGGAACCGATAACCCTACATTAGTAGCTGATATTATGAGACAGCTGACCTGCAACACCGACATCATGATCGACATCGTAAAGGATGACAATGATTTCGTAAACAACCAGCCGGCAATGACACAGATGGCAGCTGATACTTCATACTCAAGTGCTGTTCTTGGCGGACAGAATCCTTTGGCTATGTTCTGTGCAGGTGCCGGAAACATCGACCTGAGCAACACTTCTCCTTATGATCAGGGATGTAACGAAGAGTTCCAGAACGCAATGAAGAACTACTTTGAGGGCAATATCGGATATGATGAAGCAATTGATATGTTCCATAAGGCTGTCGTAGAGAAATACCCTGAACTGAGCTACTAATCGTATGATTTTCTGAATTTTTGGAGGGGCTGCCTGTGACCGGGCAGCCCTGTTTGGAGGATGCGCTATGAGTAAACCTGCGAAAAAAAGTAACGTTGTTCGGTATAACAAATGGGGGTATATTTTCCTGATCCCGTTCATTGTTACATATATTGTATTCCAACTGGTTCCTCTGATCAGTACGGTCTGGAACAGCTTTTTTGAAAACTACCGCTCCGGATTGATACAGGTTGGCCCGAGATTTATCGGACTGGAAAACTATGCCTCACTTTTCAGCAACGGAGATATCTGGACCTATCTTGGAAACACACTGATCATGTGGATTCTTGGCTTTGTGCCGCAGATTCTTGTTTCGCTGCTGCTGGGCGCGTGGTTTTCGAATGAAAGAATGCGTCTGAAGGGTGAGACATTTTTCAAGACGGTCATCTATCTGCCGAACCTGATCATGGCATCCGCATTTGCGATGCTGTTCTTCACCCTGTTCTCAGACGGCGGTCCGATCAACA
>CALZQA010000090.1 GCA_945828315.1 uncultured bacterium
GAACCCCCGACCCACGGCTTAGAAGGCCGTTGCTCTATCCAACTGAGCTACAGACACATGCCGAGTAGCTCGCTACTCGCAAAGCGGGTGATGGGAATCGAACCCACGTATCCAGCTTGGAAGGCTGGTGTTCTACCATTGAACTACACCCGCGCGCTCTGCGTACTACGAACACCGCAACGCATCTAACATTATATGGCAGGTCAAAGAAAAAGTCAACCTATTTTTTCAAAAATTTTAAATCAATTTTTGCAAACCCCGTTTCATCGATCGTCAATAGCCCATAACTGGGCTCATAACCCGGCTGTCGGGGCCTCGAAATACTTCCGGGATTTGCTACCAGCACGCCTCCGTACTGTTCTAAAAACGGCCGATGGGTATGACCGAACAATGCGATCTGACAGCCGCATGCCAGCGCCTGATCGCGCAGCACATCCATGCCGGTAGTCACGTAGTATTCATGTCCATGCGTCATAAATATCCGCACCCCGCCGATCATCACTGTTTTTTCACTGGGCAACGCGCTCGCCCAGTCACAGTTGCCGGAAACAAGTTCCATCGGTACTCCGACGATTTCCTCTATCACCGGATCCCAGCCTTCCGTGTCTCCCATATGAAGCACACGGTCAAAAGGGGCTTCCAGCTGAACGACTTCCTTTAAATTATCATGAAATCCATGCGTGTCACTGATCAAAAGAATCTTTTTCCCCTTCATGATTTTCTGAGCTCCTCACGCATCGCCCGCAGAGCATTTCCCCTGTGGCTTACCTTATTTTTTTCCTCTGGCGAAAGCTGCGCCGTTGAGCAGCCGTATTCATCCACATAAAAGATTGGATCATAACCAAACCCGTTTGTCCCGGCAGGCTCCCATCCGATGTAGCCCTCGATCGTTCCTCTGGTCGTTCTTGTACTGCCATCCGGGAGTACAGCTGCAATCGCACAGACAAAACGCGCTGTCCGCTGTTCCTTTGGCACACCTTCCAGGCGGTCGATCAGATTTTTATTTTTGATCTCATAGGAGGTATCTTCGCCCATATACCGCGCAGAATAAATGCCCGGCTCCTTATTCAGATAGTCGATCTCCAGTCCGGAGTCGTCTGCAAGTACTATGTCATCCGGCAAAAGCTTCGCGATCGCCTTTGCCTTGATCAAAGCATTCTCCTCGAACGTCGTGCCATCCTCCACGATATCCGCGTCAACTCCTGCTTCTTTCATGGAAAGGATCTCCATTCCCATGTCTGACAGGATCATGCGGATCTCTTTCATCTTGTTTGCATTCCCTGTCGCGAAAATGATTCTGCTCATCTCTAATAACCCTCCTTAAGCGCCTGCATGATCCCCTCATAGATCGCACGTGCGCATTTTTTCTGATATTTCTCTTCTGTCAGGTCGGCAAGCTCCTTCGGATTTGTCATAAAGCCCACCTCCACAAGCGCCGCCGGTGCTTCACTGGTTCGAATGACATATATGTCATTTCCCGCCACCAGACCCATATTCTTGCTTCCCAGCGCAGCTGTCGTCTTCTTCAGCAGGATGTCTGCCAGATGTCTGGAACTGTTTCCCTCTGTCTCTTTTTTCTCATCATAGAGCACCGCCGTACCGTTGACCTCCTTGGACTGCGGATAGGAATTGTTATGTATACTCACAAACAGGTTCGCCCCCGTATCATTCGCCAGACCGGACCGGTCTGCAAACGCGGGATCCGAATCGTCGAGACGTGTATAATACACTCCGAGCTTTTCGTCTGAAGCTTCATCGAACAGCTTTTTCAGCTGTTTTACGATCGCAAGATCGACATCCTTTTCCTGTATATCGCCCACGATCGCTCCCGGCATATTTGCGCCATGCCCCGCATCTATGACGACGATCTTATCATAGATCTCGCCGGGCGATATAAAATCAATATACAGATACTGATCCTCCCAGTCAAGCGAAAGCTCATACACATGCTCCATGGACAGTTCCAGCGTACCTCCATCCTGATCTGCATAATAATTCAGGTCCTCGATGTGATCGCTTTTTCCGATCATCGGATAACGCACCAGATAATCATCGCCGGCGCCCTTGATCTGGATATCGATGGTCCGTGTCACATAGTGATTCTTAATGGTCACATTATCCTTTGAACTGTTTTTCGGAAGTTCCAATCGCAGTTGCTGCGGAAAATCCAACGCTTCCACAGCTGTCTGCTGTTGTTCTTCCGGCAGCCCCTCTGCCGTCGCCATCGCCTGTCTGGTGGAATAATCCAAAAACTCCAACCCGGAAAGCATCGCCCACATTTCCTCGCGTTCTTCCCGCTCCTTGCGAATGCGCATCTGTTTTGCCACATACTGCTGCGCTTTCACCTCCAATGCCGGCAGATAAACAAGGCTGGAGCAGATAAAAACAGTGAGCATCATCACAAACAGCGACGTGCTGCGCACGATCTTTTCTTCCATTATTCTGCCGCTTCCTCTCTGACTGAGCTGTATGCCTTGATACACAGGTTGCTCTGCGCCTGCTCCTCCACACGGTTCCACTGACTGCCCCGGATACTGATGTATCCCTCGCCATCCGAAATGTCCACATCCTCGGTCAGCTCATCTGCCGCATACTCGATCGCCATGGGATACACCGCATTCGGTGTTGTAATATAGATCATGATCGCAAACCGCTCTCCTGCCTCCACTTCCACCGGATTGTTAAACCGGATCGTATAGTAACCCGCATTAGACAGCTGGCCCTGTGCAACCTTGATCCGGTTTGCAGGTTCGAGACTCGATGTATCCTTGAAATCTTTTACCACATAAACATCGTAGGAAGTGTCTTTTCCTGTGGCATAAAAACCTGCCGCCTCGATCTGCTCGGATGTCTTTGCCTGAAATACATTCGCTCCGTAAATACTCTCTCTGTCGTAGCCCATCTGACCGACCCATCCGCACAGGTCTGACTGGTAGATGTTGTCGTAGTTGTCCACGTCCTCCACCTTTGTGTAGACCACATTGTGGATGCCAATGTTGGAATCGTAGTAAGAAATGTAAAAAATGCCGTTTTCGCCAAATTCCCTGCCCCAGCTGTTCTGACAGATAAAAGCACCGTCTTCTTCCGGTGGTGTGGAAAAATTGTCCTTGGAATAGGAATCATCCCAGCCAATGATCACAACATCATGGTTGGACTTTTCAGATCCCTGATAGCAGTAAGCATTCGTCTTTGAATTATAATACACACTTGTGCTGGCAGAATCCTGCAGAGTCGTATAAATAGAGGTCTGCACCCCGCCGTATTTAAACACTGCTTCCTTAATCTTCTGCTGATCACCTGACTCCATGACCTGCATCTCCTGCACATGCTTGACTGCCTTCAGCGACGGATCTGTTTTTCCGTCACCATAAGGGTCATCCTCCGCCAGCACCGGTCCCTGCCAGGAGGCAAGATATGCCATGGACATCGTATAGTCTCCACCATCGTTCTGCCCCTGGCTGAAACTGTTACACAGTGTCATATGGTCCTCTGCGAATGACAGATTTTCCTCTGGGAGCAGTGTGGACTCCAGCGCTGTGAGCGTTGCAAATGCCCAGCAGGTACCAAGCGCGCCCTGATCCTTCACACCGGTCACACGCTGTTGCTCCCGGAGATCATACTTATATGGAAGGAATCCCACATCGCTCATGGTATCAACGCCCACTGCCTTATTCTGTGCAATATCCCACTCATAATCATAGCCCAGCAGTTCCGCCAGGTCTTTCATGCCGACATAAAACTCATCCTCATCCTTTGTCATCGGCGACAACAGCTTCACGGGCTGCTCATTGGCGGTACACGCATCTTCTCCAAGGAAAAAACTGATAGACAGATCTCTTTTCTGCAAAACCAGCTTTTTCTCATCATAAATATGTGCACTACAGTTTAAACTATCGCGCAAAATGCTCACCGGAACCATCAACTGCAGTTCATTATCCATGTAAAGCGGCGTATCATTGCTGGTGTAGGTGCGACTGCCGATATTTAAAGTGATCACTTCGTCATTGATGCTGGCAGCGATCAGCGGATTCCAGTCTGCGGATTGAAGCCTCGCGCCGCGAAACGGCTCCACCTGCACAAACTCACTCACGGAATTATTGAATTTTGCCAATATAAACACAAATAAAACGATTGTAAAAAAAATGTATCTTTTGGAATAGCGCATAGGTTTCCTTTTTTATTGCTGTGATGCCACATCCCGGCGCGGGCGCTTCGGCGGCTTCGGACCGAGAAACTGGTAAAAATAAGTGCGGATCATACCATTGTAAAGCTTGCGGTTTTTATCTGCTTTTTTGCCGATATAGCGCTCGGCATCCTCGTAGCTCGTGATCAGGTACATCGACCAGTCATCCAGTCTTGCGTATGCCTCACCGATCTGCTGGTAGAGCGCCGGTAGATCCTTCTTGTCCTCCAAACGCTCGCCATAAGGCGGATTTGTAATGATAAAACCATATTTTTTCGGATGATTTAATTCTGCCACCGGTCTGCGCTGAAAATGGATCAGCTTGTCCACTCTGGCGCGGCGGGCATTTTCACGGGCGACTGCGATCACGCTTTCATCAATATCGTAGCCCTGGATCGCCGTCTCCACATCAAGATCCACCAGATCCTGTGCCTCCTCAATTGCTTCGTACCAAACCTTTTTCGGCACCAGTGCCTCCCATTCCTGGGACAAAAATTCACGATTCATGCCCGGTGCGATATTTGCTGCCATCATTGCCGCCTCAATAGGGAATGTTCCGCTGCCGCAGAAAGGATCCACCAGAATCCGGTCTGCGTGCCACGGAGTCAGCATGATCAGCGATGCTGCCAGCGTCTCGGACAACGGTGCCGCTCCCGCCATCGTGCGATATCCGCGCTTGTGCAGGGAATCACCTGTCGTATCGATCGTAACCGTCACTTCATCCTTCATGAGAAAAACACGCAGCGGATAATCTGCACCGTCCTCTGAGAACCATGAAATTCCAAAGTGCCCCTTCATCCGCTCCACAACCGCTTTTTTCACGATGGATTGTATGTCCGACGGGCTGAACAGCTTACTTTTAATGGAGGAAGCCTTTTTTACCCAGAATCTGGCATCTTTCGGCAGATATTCCTCCCACGGCAGTGCCTTTGTGCCCTCAAATAATTCGTCAAAGGTCGTTGCGTTAAAACGTCCGACCTGTATGAGCACGCGCTCCGCCGTCCGCAAAAACAGGTTTGCCCGGCAGATTGCCTCTGCATCTCCCGTAAAAGTGACGCGTCCGTCCTCTACGCGTGTGATCTCGTAGCCAAGATCATATATTTCTCTTTTTAAAACAGCCTCCAAGCCGAAATGGCAAGGGGCGATCAGTTCATATGTCTGCATGTTCGCAAATAATCTCCGTTTTTTATCCTATATCTAATATATGATAGTCCATATCTCCTTTGCATGTCAAATAGATTTTATTTCCGATTTCCCACTCCACCGATCAGCGATGCCACCTGAAAACCGCGGCTTCCGAGATATCGTGCTGCAAGGATACTTTCATTGCCACGGCTGCAATAGAGCAGGATCCGTGTTCTGCGATCCAGCTCCACGGACCATTCACTGATATTGTCATAGCTTTTATTGACAGCACCGGGCAGATGCCATCGATGATAAGACTTCGGATCACGCAGATCGATCAGTATTACATTGCCGCGATTCATTGCATGTTGGAACTCATTTTTTGATAATAATTGATAGCGCATCCCCTGCTCCTTTGATAAACCCAAATTACGAAAAACAGACCGGCTCTCGTTCCGGTCTGTTCCTCTTTTCCTTATTTTATGCAGTTTCCAAAGATGCGTGACTGATCCTAGTAACGATCTGCAGCATCGTAAGCATTTCCAGCCTTATTTCCGGCCTTGTTGCTTGCATTGTTTGCGTTCTTTGCATTTGTTGCGTTCTTCGTATTTGTCGCGTTCTTGGTGTTTGTTGCATTCTTGGAGCTTGTTGTGTTACCCTCGTTGGATGCATCATACGCATTATTTGCGTTGGTGCTGTTTGACTCATTTGAATAATTCTTTGCCATGATAATTGCCTCCTGAAAAATTTTTGCAGTTGTCCCATATCGTTACAACCGCAATTTATTTTACTACACGGATAGTATTTACACAGAAAACACAATTATGCTGGCATTATCTGTAAAATGTGCTAAACTGATTATAGAATAAAATTTTTCAGGAGGGACACTCTTATGGAGCATATAGAAAACGTTACATTTTTTGATCATCCGCTGCTTCAGCACAAGATCTCCATGCTGCGCGATGAAAACACCGGAACGAATGAGTTCCGCAAGCTGGTGGAAGAGATTGCCATGCTCATGGGTTATGAGGCGCTGCGCGACCTGCCGACCGAGGATGTGGAGATCAAGACTCCGATCGAGACATGCATGACACCGATGATCGCCGGCAAGAAACTCGCGATCGTTCCGATCCTTCGTGCCGGACTTGGCATGGTGAGCGGTATTCTCGCACTCGTACCCAGCGCAAAGGTCGGACACATCGGTCTGTACCGTGATCCGGAAACGCATGAGCCTCACGAATATTACTGCAAGCTGCCTGAGCCCATCGACCAGCGCACCATCGTTGTCGTTGATCCGATGCTTGCCACCGGCGGTTCCGGTTCTGACGCAGTCACCATGATCAAACAGCATGGCGGCAAAAACATCAAGTTCATGTCCATCATCGCTGCGCCGGAAGGCTTAAAGCGCCTGCACAACGATCATCCCGACATTCAGATCTATGTGGGACATCTGGACCGCTGCCTGAATGAGAACGCCTACATCTGCCCGGGTCTTGGCGACGCCGGAGACCGGATCTTCGGTACGAAATGACCAAGTAGGGATGCTTCTTTTGCCACGAGGAACGCCCTTTGCCATGCATGCGGTCTGCCTGCATAAACCATAATCGCTCCGGAACAAAGGCTCCTCATCACGTCTTTAATGAAAACTTTGTCTTGAATATACCGGACTTGAATCAAATTGACCTCGCCACCGAGGAGGATCGGCGCTATGAGATCGACCGCTGGGCGCAGATGTTCAAGGCAGGTACATGGGAGGAATTGCGCATATAAGATACAAGAGAAAGAGATAAGCAGATACGCGATCGCTGGCGAAAATGATACGGATGTGGTGTCCTGCACACGGAATACAATATTCGGTGTGCAGGGCATTTGTTCAGTGGTAGCATCTCCTTTTTCATGCATGGAACCGATATCTCCTCCAACAACCATTTCCTACATGAGATATATTATATGCAGGATGTCGTATCCCGTCAAACAAAATACGAAGATAGGTTATTTATATGAGAACAAAACTTAATATCACAGAAGATTTGCAATGGCTTAGCATTGTTTGCACAATTCTTCTGGTCAATCCGCTGGCTTCCTAATACGATACAACTCACATATATATCAAATTTTCATCCAGCAAAAAATCATATAATCCCAAATGCACAATTCCATTCTCGTCAGTCCATGGCTTCATTGATGACTTAGATACCACGATCTTCTTAAAAAAATCTTTTGTTCCCAATAATGGTCTTAACTCTGTTTTTGCTTTTTTCGGATCGCTCATGCTTAATGCTGATTGAATATAGTATTTCTTTGCACCCTTATTCACAACAAAGTCGATCTCACAAGTAACCTTATGACGTGTATCAGTCTCATCCTTTTCGTAAATCTCAACTACACCGACATCCACGGAGTATCCTCTGATAATCAACTCATTGTAAATAACGTTTTCCATGATATGGGTTTCTTCCTGCTGTCTTAAGTTCAAACGGACATTACGAAGCCCTATATCTGTCTCTTATACACATCTCCGAGCCCACGAGACGCTACGCTA
>CALZQA010000091.1 GCA_945828315.1 uncultured bacterium
ACACACTGCATATCGTCGGCAGCGTCAGATGTGTATAAGAGACAGGAACTATGCATACAGTCCGATCTCATGGAAAAACTTGCGATCCTCACGGACGCTGCAAAATACGATGTGGCCTGTACCTCCAGCGGTGTTGACCGCAGAGGAAAAGGTCACGGCATGGGCAACTCCGTAGCAGCCGGCATCTGTCACAGCTTTTCCGGTGACGGCCGCTGTATTTCTCTATTGAAGATACTCATGACCAACCATTGCATTTACAACTGTTCTTACTGTCAGAACAACTGTAACAATGATCTTCCCCGTGCCACTTTTACGCCTGAGGAGATCTGCACGCTGGTGACGGAATTTTACCGCCGCAATTACATTGAAGGACTTTTTTTAAGTTCCGGCATCATCGAGAACCCGAACCACACGATGGAGCTCCTGTTTCGGACGTTATATCTGCTCCGGACGCGCTATGATTTCAATGGCTACATTCATGTAAAGGCAATTCCCGGGGCAGATTCCCGGCTCATCGAGCTGACCGGGTATCTTGCTGACCGCATGAGCATCAACCTGGAGCTTCCGACTGCTGAAAGTCTGCGCACACTCGCCCCCTGTAAAAGCAGAAAAACGATTCTGAGTCCCATGCGCCAGATCCAGAACGGCATCAAGGCTTCCCGTGAGCTCCCCACACACGAACTGACAGCTGCGGCCCGGACACTGCCTCAGGTCGTGCGTCTTTCAAGTGGAGATCCGAACAAAAAGCATTTCGTCCCCGCCGGTCAGAGCACACAGATGATCATTGGCGCCACTCCGGAAAACGACTTTCAGATCATCAAGGTCGCCGAAAGTCTTTATGATCGTTTTGAGCTCAAGCGCGTGTTCTATTCCGCCTTTGTAAATGTGACCGGAAGCAGCGATCTTCCCGCCACGCCCGGAAGATCCTTACTGCTTCGTGAGCACCGTCTCTATCAGGCAGACTGGCTGCTGCGCTACTATCATTTTCAGGCAGATGAACTGCTGAGTGAAGATCGCCCGGACTTCAATGTCTATCTCGACCCTAAATGCGACTGGGCACTGCGCCATCTGGAACAGTTTCCGGTGGAGATCAACCGTGCACCTTACCAGACACTGCTGCGCGTACCGGGTATCGGTTATCTTTCCGCCAGACGTATCGTCGCCGCCAGACGAAGCAGCCGCCTGGACTTCTCTGACCTGAAAAAGATCGGTGTTGTTCTCAAGCGCGCCGTCTATTTTATCACCTGCAGCGGACGCACCATGTATCCCGTCCGGCTGGATGAGGACTACATCACCAGACAGCTTCTCTCGGATCAGACACAGATCCCGAAAGAAATTCGAAACGCCGGCTACGAACAGCTGTCTCTGTTTGACACAGGCTTACTACAATAATGAAAGGATATACTACTATGTATACATATATTTGCGAAAATTCTATTGACGGAATTCTCACCGGAGTATACAACGCTTACGCGGACCGTCATTCCCACCGCGAAATTCATCTGACCATACATGAACCGGAAAATTTTTCCCTGTTTACAGAGTATATTCCGGTAGAGACCGATCCCGAAAAGGCTTCGAAAGTCGCACGCACACTCAAAGCACGCTTCGGACAGGACTTTTACGAAACCATCTACCAGGCTGCCATGGCCGGTGATGTGCCTGGCAAAAGCACGATGGACAAGGCAGATGCCATCTATGAGACGATCGCACTGGCACTGTCCTCCGGAGATGGCACAAAGACACTGCTCTCTCTGGGAGAGCCCTGCGTCTTTCGTGTGTTTGAATTGTGCCGCGCTACCGGAAGAGAAGCGATGCACCTTCTTGGCTTTGTGCGCTTTCAGGAGTTGGAAAACGGTATTCTATTCTCGAAGATACATCCGAACCACCATGTACTCCCAATTCTCGGGGAACATTTTTCCGACCGTCTTCCGGAAGAAAACTTCATGATCTACGATGAAAACCGCAGGCTCGCGCTGCTCCACCCCGCAAAAGAACACTTTTTCCTCGCAGACGCTGATCAGCTCGACCTCACTGCCACGCAGCGGTTTTCCGCCAATGAAGCACAATTCCAAAGCCTGTGGGTGACATTTTTCCACAGCATTACCATTGATGCGAGAAAAAATCCGGCGCTGCAGTCCCAGATGATCCCTAAGCGTTTTCAGCGTGATACCGTGGAATTTCAGGCATCCTGAACTCCTTCTAAATACTTGTCCGAGTGTTTTGTTAGCACTCACCAAAAAAGAGTGCTAATTTTTTGTTGACATTTGCCGCGCGGCGCGTTACACTATGTTCTAACGAGAAATCACAACACCTATAACATCTTATTTGCTGCTGTGATTTTACCATATAAACAATGAACGAAAACGAGACAAGGAGTGATTCAAATGAGCAACAAGCATGGAAGCCTTTCCATCAACAGTGACAACATTTTCCCTATCATCAAGAAGTGGTTATATTCTGACCAGGATATCTTCTATCGTGAGCTGGTAAGTAACGGCTGCGACGCGATCACCAAATTAAAGAAGCTGGATATGATGGGCGAGTATGAGCTGCCCGCAGACTATAAGCCGCAGCTGCAGATCGTCGTTGACCCGGATAACAAGAAGGTGACTATCACCGATAACGGTCTTGGCATGACTGCCGACGAGGTTGAGGAATACATCAATCAGATCGCATTTTCCGGTGCGACTGATTTCATCGAAAAGTATAAGGACAAGGCAAATGAGGATCAGATCATCGGTCATTTCGGTCTGGGCTTCTACTCTGCATTTATGGTTGCCGATGAAGTACACATCGATACCCTTTCTTATAAGAAGGATGCCAGCGCTGTACACTGGGAGTGCGATGGCGGCACAGAATTTGATATGACCGACGGCATCAAGGAAGAAGTCGGAACAACCATCACACTGTTTTTAAATGAGGATTGTCTGGAGTATGCCAACGAATACCGTGCCCGTGAGGTTCTTGAAAAGTATTGCTCCTTCATGCCCACCCCTATTTATCTGAGCAAGGCAAATGCACCGGAGGAATATGAAGAGATCGATCCCGCAGACAAACTGGATACGGATACAGTCATTGAAACGATCCATGAAGATGCCAAAACAGAAGAAAAAGAGAATGAAAACGGTGAAAAAGAGATTGTCGAGGTTTCTCCTGCAAAAGATAAATTAAAGATCGTAAAGCGTCCGGTAGCTCTGAACGACACCACTCCTCTGTGGACCAAGAACCCGAACGACTGTACCGAGGAGGAATACAAAGAGTTCTACCGCAATGTCTTCCACGACTACAAAGAGCCCCTGTTCTGGATCCATCTGAACATGGACTACCCGTTCAATCTGAAAGGAATCTTATACTTCCCGAAGATCAACACAGAGTATGATTCCATTGAGGGTACGATCAAGCTGTACAATAATCAGGTATTTATCGCCGACAACATCAAGGAGGTCATTCCGGAGTTCCTGATGCTCTTAAAAGGTGTGATCGACTGCCCGGATCTGCCGTTAAACGTTTCCCGAAGCGCACTGCAGAATGACGGTTTTGTAAAGAAGATCTCCGAATACATTACCAAGAAGGTTGCCGACAAGTTGATCGGTATGTGCAAGACCGAGAAAGAAAGCTACGAGAAATACTGGGATGATATCAGCCCCTTCATCAAATTTGGCTGCTTAAAGGACGAGAAGTTCTGCGACAAGATGAACGATTACATTCTGTTCAAGAATATTGATGACAAATATCTCACACTTCCGGAGATCTTAAAGCCCGTTGAGGAAGATGAAAAGACTGACGAAGAAAAAACTGACGAGACCGCTTCCGAGGAGACGGCAGCTGAAGACACGAAGACCGATGAAGACAGCGATTCCGAGGATGAATACAAGGATGAGCGCAACGTGATCTACTATGTAACGGATAAGAATCAGCAGAGCCAGTACATCAATCTGTTCCGCGAGCAGGGCATGGATGCAGTGATCCTGGATCACAACATCGACAGCTCCTTTATCACCCAGCTGGAGCGCCGCAATGACAAATACAAATTTATGCGTATCGATGCCGACGTAACCGGCACACTGACAGAAGAGGCTTCTGAGGATGAGTTAAAGACAGCAACCGAGACCTTAAAAGAGGTATTCTCCAAAGCACTGAACAATGACAAGCTCACGATCCAGGTACAGAAGCTCAAAAACGCAGATACACCTTCCATCATTACCTTATCCGAGGAAGGCAGACGTATGCAGGATATGATGAAGATGTACGCAATGGGCGACATGGATGCTTCCATGTTCGGCGGCGATTACACGTTGACTCTGAATTACAACAATGCGCTGGTACAGTATATCTTAAATAACAAGGATTCCGAGAATGTACCCATGTTCTGTGAGCAGCTCTATGATCTGGCAATGATCAGCAACCAGCCGCTCGCACCGGAGGCGATGACGAAATTTATGAAACGTTCCAACGATATTATGCTGCTTCTGACCAAATAAAACGAACGTATTTTTGAAATTTCCGGAACGTTTCAAACCGGTCGAATGATCCTTATAAAGCTAAAAAGAGTTTGCAGTCATAGACTGCAAACTCTTTTCTATTTACAAAACGCATCAAATGCGTTTTGTCCTATCCCTCACTCAATTTTTCCTCCGTCAGATACTTCTCATAGATCACGTAGAAATCTTCATAAGAATACTGCTCCATTTCACGGATGGATATATTTGTCCAGACACTCTCATTGAGTTTGGAATTGATGGTCTCCAAAAAAGGATCGTATACGGAGTGAAATGCCTCCTGCTTTCGCTGTTCGATGATATCCTTCTTGTGGATCTGCGTCTGTTCCTCATCAAATTTGTTGTCACAATAAAAAATGTAATATCCCTGATCCGTCTCGATCAGATCCGATATCTCACCATTTTCCATGGAAAAAGCAATCTCCTCTGCCTCCTCCGGAAGCATTCCGCGCTGGAGTGTCAGCATGATCTCATCTGCCTCATTATAATTCGCTGCCACTGTAGAAAACTCCGTTTCCGCTTTCAGGTCGGCGACTGCCTTGCGAGCCTGTTCTTCATTCGTAGTATAAATCTGTCGAACCTCCATGATCCGTGCTTCGTCATCACTGACCTCCTCGTTGACATCCTGCACTAAGACCCGGTACAGCTTATCAGCCAACGCATATTTCTCATAGATATCCTGTACCTGCTCCTCCGTGATCGCAAGATAGGACACTTCCTCATCTGTGAGCGATTTGAAACAATCCTCGCCCGCCCACTGTGCCAGCTCTTTCTGTTCATCCGTCAGCGTGACACCCTGTGCGTTTGCCAGCGCCACCATACTGTAAACCCGTGTGATCTCATCCATGCTGGTCTTTTTTACATACTGCTCAAATTTTTTCTGAACCTTCAGATCCTCATTCTGCAACAGATCAATCCCATAGCTCTCCCCATGCAGGTTCATATTATTCATAAGTACCAGTTTCATGACCGGAAGCGTACACACTTTACCATCAATCAGAAAAACCTCATTATCCGCCATTCCCCGGCTGATCGTTACTTCCTCGTCTCCGACCCGGCAGCCACTGCTCCCGATCGCCAGCATAGCTGCCACCGCAGCCGCTGCCAAACGATAACCTATTTTTTTCATCATTTTCTCCTGAACTCTTGAATGGAATGCAAAAAACGGTTCTTATCTGCCTTCCCTCTAATCTCCTGTATCTTCACATATCACATTCCTGCGAGAATGCTCCGCGCTACCGACAGTCCATTCGCTGATGCCTGCTGCAGTCCTCTGGTTACAGACGCGCCGTCGCCGATGGCGCGCAGTCCCTTGATACTCGTCTCAAAATCACGATTGACTACCACCTTATTGGAGTAAAATTTCACCTCAACACCGTACATCAGCGTCTCCTCACTGGCAATGCCCGGTGTCACCTTATCGAGCGCCTCAATCATCTCCTCAATATCCACCATGATCCGGTGCGGAAATACCAACGAAAGATCACCCGGAACCGCATCCTTTAGTGTCGGGATCAGATTGTTTCGGCACAGCCGCTCCTCTGTTGTTCTTCTTCCACGCTTAAAATCGCCGTATGTCTGCACCATGATCTTTCCGTCACAGAGCATATTGGAAAGCTGAGCGATCTGTTTACCGTACTCAATAGGTGTCTTGAAAGGCTTTGTGAAATTTTTGGAGACAAGCAACGCAAAATTTGTATTGTTTGTCTTCATATCCTGTGATTTATATGCATGCCCATTGACGACCGCCAACCCATTGTCATAATACTCCGTTGCCACCTCTCCGGACGGGTTCGTACAGAATGTACGCACCTTGTCATCGAAAGTCGGCGTGTGATATACCAGTTTCGCCTCATATAGATTCTTATTCAGAAGCTCCATCACCTCATCGCGAACCTCAACACGCACACCGATATCCACGGTTCCGACTTCGGTCTCCACACCGATCTGCTTACAGATATGCGCAAACCAGTCTGCACCCTCACGCCCGACTGCGGAAACGATCTCGTCCGCAAAAAGCTGCTCTCCTTTATCCGTGATCACACCTTTTGCTGCACCATCTTCAATAATGATCTGTTCCACCATCGTACCGAATTTCATCTCAACACCAAGCTCCAGCAAATGTGCCTGCAGCTTGGCATAAATTTTATAACCCTCCTCCGTACCAAGATGGCGGATCGGGCATTCGATGAGCTTCAGATTTGCATTGATCGCCTTTCTCCGGATCTCACGGATCTCCTTTTCCTTATCAACTCCATAAACACTGGTATCCGCTCCGAATTTCAGATAGATCTCATCCGACTCATGGATCAGTTTTGAAGCCTCTTCATAACCCAGGATCTCCGGCAATGTACCGCCCACATCCGGTGAAAGCGAGAGCTTACCGTCTGAGAATGCTCCCGCGCCTGCAAATCCTGTGGTGATGCTGCAGGGCTGACAACCCACGCATACCTTCGTTTTTCGCTTCGGACATGCGCGATCCTCGATCCGGCGTCCCTTTTCAATCAACAAAACCTTTAACTCCGGCTTTGTGTGGATCAGTTCATACGCACAAAAAATACCGGACGGTCCTGCCCCAATAATGATCACATCATAATTACCCATATATATCTCCTTCTTCTACTACTCAGTACTTACTTTCACCGTTTTGGTCCGGTCATTGATGCCGCTAGGCTTCCACGACAAGATAACGTCCTCCGGAAAGCGCAAACACCTCCGGCTGCTCCAGCAATTCTTCCGTAGACATGCCGCAAATGTCAACACCCTCTTCCTCAAAATATTGTTTCACCTCTTTTTTATTTTTACATAAGATCGCCATGCAGTCCTCTAAAAAATATTCCGCTTCCTCCAATGTCTCTGCAACCGGTTCCGGAAAAAGCTGCAGCTGATTGTCTAAAAATACCTGCAGGTCCTGTTCGCTGAATGCACTCATGTTTTTCCTCCTGAATCCTGACCCGTCATTCCAAGCACACCGCTCTATCTTACCGGGTCCGTCATTTTCCTCTTTCATCTTAGCGGAAAATTGCAGAAATAGCAACGACTAAATCAGCTTCAACGCCGCCAATTCATGATAAAGCCGCGCAACAGGCAAGCCCACCACATTATTGTAATCGCCCTCGATACCCTTGATATAGATGGCAGCATCGCTCTGGATGCCGTAACCACCTGCTTTATCCAACCCGTCCGAATACTGTGCATACCAAGTGATCTGCTCCTCACTCATCGGATAAAAATGCACCTCCGTGCATTCAAAAAAACTATGACAGCAGGATCTGTCTCTTATACACATCTCCGAGCCCACGAGACGCTACGCTATC
>CALZQA010000092.1 GCA_945828315.1 uncultured bacterium
CTACACACTGCATATCGTCGGCAGCGTCAGATGTGTATAAGAGACAGGATTAGATCACGTACTTGCTTCCGGCGAGAACGTAAACGTTATGGTATTCGATACCGAGATGTACTCTAATACCGGTGGACAGGCTTCTAAGGCTTCCAACATCGGTGAGGTTTGCCAGTTCGCAGCAGCTGGTAAGGAGATCGGCAAGAAGTCTCTGTCTGAGATCGCTATGAGCTACGGCTACGTATATGTAGCACAGATCGCTCTGGGCGCTAACCCTGCACAGGCTGTAAAGGCTATCGCAGAGGCTGAGGCTTACAACGGACCTTCCCTGATCATCGGCTACGCTCCTTGTGAGCTGCACGGTATCGCTAAGGGTGGTATGAACCACTGCCAGGATGAGATGAAGAAGGCAGTAGCTTCCGGTTACTGGAACCTGTTCTCATTCAACCCTGCATTAAAGGCAGAGGGCAAGAACCCGTTCACCTTAACTTCTAAGGCTGGCGACGGCACTTACCAGGATTTCCTGAACAACGAGGCACGTTATACTCGTCTGATCAAGCCGTTCCCTGAGAGAGCTGAGAGACTGTTCAAGGAGTCTGAGGACGCTGCAAAGGCTCGTTTCGAGCACTTACAGAAGCTGGTTGAGTTATACAAATAATTCATCAGAATAAAGGAATGATTTTAATACCCCGTGGGCATAGCCTGCGGGGTATTTCCATCTAAGGAAATATTTTCGAAGCATTTACAAATCGCTGATTCGGTGTTAAAATGTTGCGTAGATTAGTTATATTGGGAGGAAGACTATGCTTCAGATAGAGGAGTGGTTTCGCAGACCTCAGCGCAGGACAGAGCGAAAGACAGCGTCGGCGGTGAAACCGATGGCAGCTCAGGTACATAGATCACAGGAGACGGCGGAAGCGTTTGCGGCAGTTTCGAAAACAGTCGAGTCGAAAGCGGTTGAGCCGGAAGCAGTAGAGCCGGAAGAGAAACATTTGACCGACACACAGAAGCCGGAAAAGCAGAATTTGGCGCGCACACTGCAGACTCCGCTTGCGGATGCATCCGAGGACATGTTTGAACCGGAAGAGGCGGTTTTCTGTGAGCACAGTGAGGACGAGTCACAGGAGAACGTGGATCTTCAGGATTCCGTCGCAGAAGCAGAGGAACTGGAGCATATTTCAGAGCAGATAGGGCAGGATGTAACAGATATGATCGATATGAAAAAAGAAGACTTTTTACTACAGCAGATCGATGAATTTCGTGAGAAGGCAAAGCAGCTGCAGCAGCTGATGAAGAACCGTGAGACAAAGGCAAAGGAATTGCAGGAGACCGTGGACGCGCGAGAGGCAAAGGCAAGTGAGCTGGACAGCCTGATCCATGTGCGAAAAGGTGAGGCGGACAAGATCATGAAAAATGTTTCCGTCCGTATTGATTCCATGTCTGCCGGTGTGAGAACAGAGATGTCCGATCTTTCCAATTCGCTCAGCAAAGAGGTAAACGGTCTCACAAGGAATCTGACGCACGAATTAAACCAGTCTACAGAAAAGACCCGTCAGGTGGTGGAGGCTGCCACACAGACGATGATCGACCAGAATACGCGCAGCCTGGAGGGCTTAAAGGAGCAACTGGAGCAGCTGGGTCACAAAGAGCAGATCAATGAGCTGTCCACGGAGATGAACAGTCAGATCACTACATTGAAGACGGATATCGCGGACAAGATCCACGCGGAGGATGTCAAGTGTTACCGCAATATTCAGGCATCTATGGACGAGCAGAGCAAGCTCTTATCAGAGGGGGATGAAAAGACACGCCGGCACATCCAGGAGCAGGTGGACAACCTGAGTCAGCAGATGCGCAGCCAGGCGAAGCTGTCAAAGGCATCGCTTACCTTCAGCATCCTCAATTTCCTCGGAGTCGTGGGAATATTGGTGTACCTGATCTTATTCTAAATAAAAAGAGATAGGAATATAACATATGAGTTATAGCGAAACAAACAGTGTCTGGATTGTCGGCCATAAGAATCCGGACACTGATTCTATTTGCGCGGCGATCGCATACGCTGCATTAAAAAATCAGACAGAACGGGAGCATTACGAGGCAAAGCGTGCCGGGGCGATGAACGGAGAGACGGCCTATGTGCTGGATTACTTCGGCATGGAAGCGCCGGAGCTGATCAGTGATGTAGGTGCGCAGGTCAAGGATATCAATATTCGCCGCACAGCCGGTGTCCGTGCGGGTATCACGCTGAAAAAAGCATGGGAGCTCATGCAGACGGAGCGTGTGGTGACACTTCCGATCGTCAATGAGAATCGCAAGCTGATCGGATTGATCTCCAACAATGATATCGCAATGTGTTATATGGAGGTATCCAATCTGGAGAGCCTTTCCCAGGCAAGACCCCAGTACAAGAATATTATCGAAACGCTCAACGGCACGTTGCTGACCGGAAACGAGCATGGTATTTTTATGCATGGCAAAGTGGAGGTGGCAGCCGGAAACAAGGAGCGCGTCGAAGAGTATATAGACAAGGATGATCTGGTCATTCTCGGAGACCGTGAGGAGATGCAGCGCCGTTCGCTGGAGCTGGATGTGAGCTGTATGGTCATCTGCGGCGGTTCACAGGTGTCATCAGAGATTTTGGAGATGGCGAAGCGCAGGGACTGTGTGCTGATCTCTACGCCTTATGATACTTTTACGACGGCGCGTCTGATCAATCAGAGCATGCCGATCAAGTCCATTATGACAAAAAAAGGACTTGTGACTTTTGAGCTGGAGGACTATGTAGATTATATTCGGGATGTGATGTCCAAGGAGCGCCATCGCGATTTCCCGGTTTTGGATGAGAATGGGGATTATGTGGGCATGATCTCCCGCAGAAATCTGTTAAATATGCAGAAAAAGCGTGTGATCCTTGTGGATCACAACGAGAAGACCCAGGCAGTGGACGGTATTTCCGGAGCAGAGATCTTAGAGATCATCGATCACCACAGACTGGGAAGTCTGGAGACGATGTCGCCGGTATTTTTCCGCAATCAGCCGCTGGGTTCCACTTCATCGATCATCTGGAAAATGTATCAGGAAAAGGGTGTGGAGGTAGATGAAAAGATCGCGGGACTGCTCTGTGCGGCGATCATTTCCGATACGCTGATGTTCCGTTCACCCACCTGTACTGCATATGATAAGGAAGCAGCAAAACAGCTTGCAGAGATTGCAGGCATTGATATCGAGACCTTTGCCAGCAATATGTTCCGGGCAGGTAGTGATTTCAGCAGAAAGAGCATCGAGGAGATCTGTTATCTCGATTTTAAGACATTTACTGCGGAAAAGATCACCTTTGGTGTCAGCCAGATCAGTGCCATGAGTGCACTGGATCTCGAGGATGTCAAAGAGCGTGTACAGGGGTATCTGGAGACGATGCTTCTGGAGCGCAAGCTGGACATGGTATTTATCATGCTGACAAATATTGTGATGGAGCAGTCGGAGATCCTTTGCGCCGGAGAGGGCGCACGCAGGATACTCGGACAGGCGTTCCGCGATGCGGCAGAGGAAAAGGACGAGGTGATCTTACGCGGTGTCGTTTCGCGCAAAAAGCAGTTTATCCCGGAGCTGATCCGTGCAATGCAGGAGTCGTAAGATGAGTCAGAATGTGAAAGAAAAAACCATGAAGCAAATTACAAAACAGACCTGGAAGCCCGGAAACATGCTCTATCCGGTTCCTGCAGTCATGGTGAGTGTGGCGCGTCCAGATGAAAAACCGAATATCATTACTGTGGCATGGGCAGGTACGATCAACTCCGACCCGGCGATGCTGTCCATCTCCGTGCGGAAGGAGCGCTATTCCCATGCGATCCTGTGCGAGACGAAAGAATTTGTAGTTAATCTGGTGAGTGAACCGCTGGTGCGTGCTTGTGATTACTGTGGCGTCCGCTCCGGCAGAGATGTGGATAAATTTACGCAGATGAAGCTGACACCGGTATCTGTGGAGGGAGTCAATGCCCCTGCGATCGCAGAAAGCCCGGTCAATCTCGCCTGCAAAGTGACACAGATCATACCCCTCGGCAGTCATGACATGTTTCTCGCTGAGATCGTCAGCGTGACGGTAGACGAGCGCTACATGGACGAAAAAGGAACCTTCCATCTAAACGATGCCGGACTGGTGGCGTACTCCCATGGAACCTACTTTAAATTGGGAAAAGAATTGGGAACATTTGGTTTCAGTGTGAGGAAGAAGAAATAATAGTAAAAAAATGAGATACGATTTGCTGCGACTTTTGCCCGACCGAGCTTGACGACCGGAGGGCAATCGGAGCAGGAAACGTATCTCATTTTTTTATAATTTTACAATTTTAGCCCTGCGAGCAGACTGCCCAGATTTGTAGTCGCCTGCTCGTCGGAGGTATATTCGATGGCTTCGGCATTTTCAGCTTCTGTATCTACCATCTCTTCCTGAAGCACCTTCATGGAGAGACTGATCTTGTTGTCGTTTGTATTTAAGATCTTCGCCTGTACCTTTTCGCCCTCTTTTAAGACCTCACCGGGGTGCTTGATTCGCTTCTGGCAGATCTGGGAGATGTGTACGAGTCCGCTTAAGCCATCACCGAGATTGATGAATGCGCCGTAAGGCATGAGGCTTTCGACAGTTCCTTCCACAACGGAGCCGGGCACGAGCATAGAGATTTTGTGGTTGCGTGCATCTTCCTGCTGCTTGCGGAGCACGACCTTTGCGGAGAGCACCAGTTTCTCCTTTTCCGGATCAACGGTGATGACGGCAACATCAAGATCCTTGCCGAGCCACGGGTTGCAGTCCTCCACATAGTCGAGACTTAACTGGCTGGCGGGGATAAAACCGCGGATGCCTTCCAGATATGCAACGACGCCGCTGGGGACGATTCCCTTGACGCGTACGCTATGAACGCTCTCGTCTTCCAGATAGCCTTTCAGTACATCCCATGCAAGCACGTTGTTTGCCTCTTTTTTTGAGAGAAGGATATTGCCCTGACCGTCGTCGGTGCGAATGACGGTTGCCTCTACGGTATCGCCGACCTGAACGGCTTCCTTCAGCATGCAGTCTGGATCATCGGAATAGTCCTCAGCTTTGATGATGCCCGGTGCGAAATAGCGAAGATCCAGAGTTACCTCATCCTCGGTCACGGCGATGACGGTTCCGGTTACAATGTCGCCCACACCGATCTTGCGGAAGGAGGCATTGATTTCTGCTTCGAAATCTTTCATTGATTCTGACATGATTTTTTCACTCCTTTGTCTGGTATGTTGTATAATTTCTGATACATAGTATACCATATGACTGTTTCCATAGCAAGTTAGTAGGATTTAATCTTGACATTGGAAATAAAAGCGTTATAATGTTTATATTCAAAGAGCAATGGAGTTTTCGCACAGTTGCGGAGGGCTTCGAATAGATATTTTAAGAAAGAGGCATACATCATGAAATATATTTATTTAGACAATGCTGCGACGACCCGTGTCGCACCGGAGGTGTTGGAGGCGATGACACCTTACTTCACCGAATATTACGGCAATCCTTCCAGCATATATTCTTTTGCGGGAAAAAGCAAGGATGCAATGGAAGAGGCGCGCGCGAAGATCGCAGGGATCCTCGGGGCGAAACCGGAGGAAATCTACTTTACCGGTGGCGGCAGCGAGTCTGACAACTGGGCACTCAAGGCGACCGCAGAGGCATATGCAAATAAGGGAAAGCATATCATAACATCCACCATCGAGCATCATGCGATCCTGCACACCTGCGAATACTTGGAAAAGCATGGTTATGAGGTCACCTATGTAGGCGTGGACGAGAACGGAATTATCCGTCTGGATGAGCTGGAACAGGCAATTCGGCCGGACACGATCCTGATCTCTGTGATGGCAGCCAATAATGAGATTGGTTCCATTCAACCCTTAAAGGAGATCGGAGAGATCGCCCGCAAGCACGGTGTATTTTTCCATACCGATGCGGTGCAGGCATTTGCACATATTCCGCTCAATGTGGATGAGATGAATATCGACATGCTTTCCGCCAGCGGGCATAAGATCAACGGACCGAAGGGTATCGGTATCATGTATATCAGAAAAGGAGTCAAGATCGGTTCCTTCATTCACGGTGGCGCGCAGGAGCGCAAGCGCCGTGCAGGCACACACAATGTGCCGGGCATCATCGGTATGGCAAAGGCGGCGGAGATCGCTGACGCAAAGATGGAAGAGCGCATGGCTTATGAGATCAGATTGCGTGATCATCTGATCGAGCGTGTGCTGGCGGAGATCCCCTACAGCCGTCTGAATGGTGACCGGACGAAGCGTCTTCCGAACAACGCGAATTTCTGCTTCCGTTTTATTGAGGGTGAGTCCATGCTCATCAAACTGGACCAGAAGGGCATCTGCGGCTCCAGCGGAAGCGCCTGCACATCAGGCTCTTTGGATCCTTCCCATGTGCTGTTGGCGATCGGACTGCCCCATGAGATTGCACATGGTTCCCTGCGTCTGACCATCTCGCAGGAGACGACCATGGATGACATTGATTATACCGTGGACGAGCTGAAAAAGATCATAGAGCAGCTGCGATCTATGTCACCTCTGTACGAGGATTTTGTAAAGCATCAGCAATAAGAGGAAGAACAGGTCGGAGCACTTGCTGTGGAGACCGTGAGACATTAGAAACAGATAATTTTTGTTTAGAGAGGAAATAGAAGTATGTACAGCGAAAAAGTAATGGATCATTTTAACAATCCCCGCAACGTGGGTGAGATTGAGAACGCCAGCGGTGTGGGTACTGTCGGAAACGCCAAGTGCGGCGACATCATGCGTATGTACCTGGATATTGATGACAACGGCATTATTCAGGACTGCAAATTCAAGACCTTTGGCTGCGGCGCGGCGGTTGCGACCAGCAGTATGGCGACAGAACTCGTAAAGGGAAAGACCGTACAGGAGGCGCTTCAGGTGACCAACAAGGCCGTTATGGAGGCATTGGATGGACTTCCGCCCATCAAGGTACACTGTTCTCTGTTGGCAGAGGAGGCAATCCACGCAGCACTCTGGGATTATGCAGAGAAGCACAATATCAAGATTGAGGGATTGGAGAAGCCCGTGAACGATATCAGTGAGAAGGAAGAGGAAGAAGAGGAAGATTATTGATCCTCAAAGATCATAAATAATTTGACTCCGGGAATTCATAGTCAAACATGAGTTCCCGGAGTTTTTCTTATCAGGAGATGTACCTGCGCGCGGCAGATTTTACGTTTGAAACGGCCGGGATGGAAAGACTGGACAAAAAGGAGCCGTGTATGATACTGATGAATCACTCCAGCTTTATCGATCTGGAGATCGCAGCGCGGCTGCTCGCTGACCGGGAATATCATATTGTGTGTACGCGGGACGGATTTGTGGGAAAAGATAGAGCTGAAGGCGTCTGTTCTGATGTATCCGGAGGCAAGCTACAGCTTTGACGGCACGCAGACTCCGCTTCCGGAGAGTCTTGCAAAATGTATGAAACTGTTAAAAGTGCCGGTTGTGATGATACGGACAGAGGGCGCTTTCCTTCGCGACCCGCTCTACAACTGCCTGCAAAAACGAAAGGTGGGCGTGCACGCCCGGATGGAGTATCTGCTTTCACCGGATGAGATCGAGCAAAAATCGGTAAAGGAGATCGATGCTGTTTTACGCGGGGCATTCTGCTATGATCACTTCAGAGAACAGCAGGAAAAACGCATTGAGGTGAAGGAGA
>CALZQA010000093.1 GCA_945828315.1 uncultured bacterium
GTTCTATCTACACGAACATAAAATACGTCATTGGAGTCTGTCTCATACTCTAACCATGCACCACGGTTAGGGATAACGGTACAGGAATAGAGGGTCTTTCCGACCTTGTCACGGGTGATACCATAGTAAATACCGGGAGAACGGACAAGCTGGCTGACAATAACACGCTCAGCACCGTTGATCACGAACGTACCCGTCTCTGTCATCAGCGGCAGATCACCCATAAAAATCTCGTGCTCGTTGATCTCCTCTGTCTCCTTATTATACAGACGAACCTTTACCTTCAGGGGCGCTGCATAAGTCGCATCGCGCTCCTTACACTCCGGGATCGTATACTTTACATCATCTGCGCACAATGTAAAATCAACAAATTCCAGACTCAGGTGTCCGCTGTAGTCTGTAATGGGAGAGATATCTGCAAACACTTCTTTTAAACCTTCGTCCAGGAACCACTGGTAGGAGTCCTTCTGTACCTCAATCAGATTGGGCATTTCCAGAACTTCTTTTTGTCTTGAGTAGCTCATACGCAGGCTCTTGCCAGCTTGTACCGGACGTATTCTGTTTTTCTCCATTGACGTTTCACCTCTCGTTATTATTATTTTGGCTGTTTCCGCCCAAAAGAGCGCAGAATTAGCCTATTTACCACAATAAAGCATCATACATCATAACACAAAAGAAACGGCAATGCAAGTACAAATTTATTAAATTTTCGTAATTGTGTGAATTAAATAAAAAAAACCGGAGAACCGCACATCTTACGCTGTTCTCCGGTTTTTTTACATTCGCGATCCGATCAGTTTTTCTGATTTTCGGAACCGTCAGCAGGCACCGCGATTCCATTTTCATCAAAGGTATATTTCACGCCTTCCACCTTGGCTGTCTTGGACTTGACCATCGTACCATACTTACCAAAATAGTACATGTTGCCTTCTTCATCTGTCACAAACTGTTTGAAGACCATATGTCCCTTCTTGTCAAAGTAATAGGTCTTTGTTCCGACGGTCACCATCTGATCTTTCACCATGATTCCGTCCTCGTCAAAATAGTACTTATAATCATCTACCTTGACGATCTTATCTTTGACCTTCGTGCCATACTTACCATAATAATAGTAATTTCCTGCACGTTTCACTCTCTGCTTGACAGCCATGACTCCTTCTTTGTCAAAGTAATACTCTTTGTTATTCAGCAGCAGTTCCTGACCGCAGAGCATCTTTCCTTCCTCGTCAAAGTAGTAGGCGTTTCCTCCGACCTTTGTAAGAAGGTTGTACTGCTTTGTTCCGTATTTACCGAAGTAATAACTGGCACCATCGATCGGGACGATCTGCTTGACTGCCATTTCTCCGTTCTCATTAAAGTAATACTGTTTTCCGTCGAACTCCAGCAACTGGCTCGTCGTGAAGACACCATCTTCATCTACCGCATATGTGTGATCTCCTATGACGATGAAGTCCAGTTCATCGCCCCCCTCTTCCTTCCAGCCATTATCATCAAAATAGTATAGCTTTCCGTCGATCGTCTGGAATCCCGTCAGCATTACGGCAATGCCTTTTTCCGTCACCAGTTTAAAATACCGGTGCTTCCATATATCGTACTCTTTCCAGCCCAGATAAGCGCCGTACTCATCGTAATCGCCGTAATCCATACAGCCGCCTTCTGTAAAATAATACTTATTACCTTCTATTTCCTGAACACCGGCAAGCGGAACACCATCAGCTCCAATATAATAGTAATCCTGCGTCCGGTTGATGCCGTCTGCTCCGTAAACACCGATCCAGCCCGTCACTTTCTTGAGCGATCCCAGAGACGTCCCCTGATACAAGGTTATCGTCCCGTCACTTACCCGATACGCGATCGTCTTCTTTTCATTTGCCACATAATAAGGCATACTCACCGGCTTCGCAACGCCCAGCGATCGGTTGAACGCCCACTGCTTCAACTCATAATCATAGGAAGTACTGCCGTTATTGATCGCAAATGTATAAGTCGGATCGATCGCCTCCAACAGAGTTTTCGAATTTCCCAACGCCGTTCCGTGGTGAGACAGTTTATAAATATCCGACTTCAAAGCACTTCCGAAGGTCTTCACCAGATAGTCAGCCTCTACCTTCAGCAGATCACCTCCCGTCAGATAAGTGACACCGCCACATGTCACTCGTGTGACCAGAGAACAGTTATTCTCGTAATAAGTCATCTTGATGCTCTGTCCGGCTTCTGTCTCAGCCTCTTCGTCCGGCACCTTTGATGCATAGTCTTCCGGATGAATACCGTTTACATACTCCAGCGAGGGCGCCAATACGTCAAATGTTGCGTATCCCACTGTAAACTGGCTGCCCTGTTTCAGGTACATGATGCGATTCTCGCCGCCCATGTAATCATTCATGTATGCGCGCAGCATTTCATATTTCTGTGCATAATCGTCGGATTCCGGCGCCAGCGACGGATCTGCCACATACAAATAGTCGATCGTGTATCCATGATCGCGCAGATAATTCAGGCCCGCCATAAAATCGCCGTTTTTTCCACCGACATGGTCAATGTGAAGATGGCTGAAATACAACTTTAAGTGCGTGATACCTGCAGCATCCAGCTGCGCGCAAAGCTGAGGCATGTTCTCATACAAGCCCATATCCATCAGAATATATTCACTCGCTGATTTGATCAACACAGCGTCACCCTTGCTCTGTGAGTCCACATACAGACCGTAGATCGTCATACTTTCCGTTGACGCAGCCTTTGCCTGTATGGGTTGCGCGCATACGACCATCATCAGAGCCATTAAAATCAAACTTATCTTTTTTAATTTACACATAAAATTTCTCATGTACTTACTATTTACCTTTCCTCCATCGTACAAACTGCGCGGCGGATGCCTTCCTTCACATCCACCTTTGCACTCCAGCCCAGTTTCTCCAGGCGACCGCTGGACAGTATTTCCGGTGTCTTTTTGCTAAAATCTAAAACGGGTTCCTTCTCATCCTCCGGATTTGCAAACGACAGTGTCATATTCCGCTCAGGGAAAACAGCAACTGCTGTCTTCGCGAAATCACGGATCGTAATGTTCGAATGCTCTGCAGCAATATTATACGGCACTCCCACTTCACCATTCATCATGATCGTTAACAGCGCGGATGCGGTATCCGTCACATAACAGAATGACCGGTACGCAGCTCCATTGCTTTTGAGAAGAATACTCTGCTTGCGGATGATGTTCGCCAGAAACTGTGCCCACACGCGATCATCCTCCAGTGTACTGGCCCCGTAAATATAACTGGGTCTCGCGATCTTCACCGGCACGCCAAACTGTTTTGCATAGCAGTTACTAAGCGTCTCTGCTGTCCGCTTACCCACCGCATAGCAGTTTTTGTAAGAATCAATGTCCAGATATCCCTGTTCTTCCTCACGGATATCCTCCCTGCCGTTGGCAATGTCTCCATACACCTTGAGACTGGATACCATCAGCACCGATTCCACCTGCTCCTTCATCGCATAGCGCAACACATTGGTCGTTCCCTGTGTATTTGCCTCGATCGTGCCTACCGGATCATTTTCAAAATAGTACGGCGTAGCCTGACTGGCAGCATGAATGACAAAATCCGCATGTCCGCATGCATCCATTCCCGCGCACACATCGCCCTCCACCAGCTTCAGATCCGGTCTGTCTGCAATGACCCCGTATTTTGCCTCTGCTTTTTTCCTGTTGCGCACAAGACCCTGCACATGAATGCCCAGCTCTTCTTCATCATTTTTCAACAGCATTGACATGATCATATAATATGCAATAAATCCATTTGCACCCGTGATCAGAACTGTCTTATCCTTCAATCTTGACCAGTCGATCTCTGTTTTGGCAATTTCTTTCAGGTCTTCATACAGCTGACAGCCGACATGATCTTTTATCTTCAACGATTCCATATTTGCTCCCTCCTCTCGCAAATAAGACAGTCTGCCGACTGTCTCATTCAACTAAATCATATTCTACAATCCATACTTTAACACTTCTTTTGCAAACTGCTTGTAGTGCTCATAATAATGAATCGCGCGAAGTGATTCCAGATCCTCCGGTGTTGTCACCTTGATATTCTCACGGATTCCCTGGAAAATGTGAATGGTCTCACCCAGCTCGATCAGCAATTCACCGGAAGATACCGGATCCATGCCCCGTTTTTCCGCTTCGCCGTGCGCCCACATGATCTTTTCCATTGTGTAGCCCTGCGGTGCCTGCGTGATAAACATCTTTTTACGGGTATAATTCTTGTTGCAATTTGTTCCGTCCTCACTGTAGAGCACAGAGTCTATACTGGGCGTCACCGGCACTGCACTACCGTACTTGCGCGTATCCTCAATACATTGCGTGATCAGCTCCTCACTCAGCATCGGACGGACACCATCACAGATCAGTACGATATCCTCCGGCTGTGCGATCTTATCCACCTCGACCAGTCCGTTATGAATGGACTGATGGCCGCTGGCACCGCCCGGAACAGTCGCGATCACCTTCTTGATGCCGAACCGCTCGATATCTCTCTTGAGCTCATCCAGCCAGTTTTCCACACAGACAACCACCATATTGTCCACCATCGGATGATTTGAAAAATGCTCCATCGTGCGAACAATGATCGGTTTGCCCTCAATCTCCAAAAACTGCTTCGGAATATCGATCGACTTCATTCTCTGACCGATTCCACCTGCAAAAATCACTGCCGAAACCATTTCTATACCTCCACTTCCTGCTTCATAAATTTAATTGTTCTATCAATCGTTCTAATGCCCGGCCGTCACATGCACCCATGTACTTTTGTTTGAAATCCCTTAACCGCTGCGTCTGCGGATGTGCATATGCCTCTCTCACCGCCGATGCCAACTGCCGCTCATCCTCCACGATCGGTCCGGGCATCTCCTGCCGGTAATCAATGTAAAACTGGTCTTTCTGTTCAAAATAGTCCAGATCCTGCGCGTAAAACACGATCGGTCGCTCCAAAAGCAAAAAATCATAGATCACCGATGAGTAATCGGAGATCAGCACATCCGTCACCGGAAGCAGTCGTTCAGTCGGGATCCGGCATTCATCTGCCCCCACATGTTTTTGCAAATGCGGATGCAGCTTTGTGATCACCAGCCACTCCTCACCGAGTTCCCGGCGGATCCGATCCAGAAATGCCATATCTACGATCTCCGGAGTCGATGCATTTCCCCGAAAGGTCGGTGCCCACAGCACGATCTTTTTTCCTTTCGCATCCGGATACTGTTCGAAAAACGCATTTCTGCAGTCTTCCAGATAATCCCTCCTGAAAAAGCGGTCGGTCCGGCTAAGCCCCAGACCCTTCACGATAGAAGGTTCCGCCCGCATGCCGGAGATATAAGCGCTGTCGCACCGGTCATCGCTGGTGAGGATCAGCGAGTAATTGCGAAATACATTGCCCTTATAGTAGACGGGAATGTCGCGCGGCGTATCGTAGGCATATTTTTTCAGCATACCGCCCGCATGCCACATCTGAACAACAACCGTTTCTTCCCTCTTTTTACAGGATGCAACCGGCAAAAAATTGTCGCAGATAAAAACATACCCGGCCCTTGCATAGACCAGCATAAATTTCAGCATAAAACACAGTCCGCCAAAATATCCCGCTCCGTCACAATCCCTCGTCATCGTACAGACCTTGTAATCCCGGTCTGCAAACCACGCATACAGATCCTCCATACTATATGGTACCACATTGTGATGAGAATCTGCAAACACAACCAGCTTTTTATCCACCGGACGCAGCTTTCCGATCTGATAAAAGAGCGGAAATATGATATTCTGCATCACAATTTTTATAATCTGTTTGACCTTAAAATTCATATATTATTGCTTCATCAGCTCGTTGATCTTTTCCGCGATACGCTTGCTTGCCTGTCCATCTTCCATACAGCCGCGCTCCTCCAGGAAACGGTCAACATCCTTCAAATACTTGTCATTGTCGAAAGCTCTAATGCGTTCAGCCAGCTCTTCGCTGTCCTTTGCGATCGGGAACGGTGTCGTCTCGATCGGATAGTAGAAGCCTCTGGACTCCTTGAAATCTTCCAGTCCCAGCTCAATGATAAATCCGGGCTTACGCGACAGCACATAATCGAAGATCCAGCTGGAGTAATCCGTCACACCGACATCCGTAACCAGAAGCAGCTCCTGCATGTCCTCATACAGTGTTGCATCGGAAACATAGGACGGCAGGTCATTCAGCCACAGTTTACTCTCTTTTTTCAGACGATTGTGCAGTCGGATCACGATCTGCCATTTACCGCCAAACCGTTCTTCCAAAGCTTTCTTGATCAACGAATAATCCAGCGCCTCGTAGGATTCATCCACATCATCACGATGTGTGGGCGCGAACAGGAAGATCTGACGGCTCTCATCAATATTCAAAAATCTGCACACTTTTTTGCGGATCTTGGCAATCTTTTCCTCATCCTTCATGAAGAAAATATCATTACGTGCATGTCCGACCTGTACGGACGGAACATCCTTCCAGTATGCGGTACGGAACACTTCTGTCTCAAAATCACTGTTGGACAGCAACAGATCCACGCTCTTCTGGCACTTCTTTGCCAGTCGCTTCCAGCTAAAGCCCATGACCACATCGCCATCCAGACGCTTGATACCAAGGGATCCGTGCCAGGTCTGCAGCAGATCCTGGTCTTTTTTCTTATATGCATACAACCGCTCTACAATATTTGTGTTCTCAACGATCACCTTTGATGCAGCCAGTTCCTTAAAAAATTCATAGGAATTATGACGCACAAACTGTAATTCGATCGGATAATCGCTGTGAGGGATCGCAGTCTTGACATCCCATACCAGCCGCGCACCGGTGTCCGCTTTGATCAATTCCTCCGCAATATATTTCGGATTACACGTATAATCGCCCTGGAACGTCAAAAACATCACCTGGTTCTTCACCGGCGTACGCTTTGCCAGCACCCGCCGTGCAAGTACGGCGATCACCTTGTCCGGATATGACAGGATCTTGCACGCAAGATTCAGCACCAGTTTCAATACGCTTGTCACAATTTTATATACTAACGTGATAATACCCGTGATCAGCTTGTATAACAGCCGGAACAGATAACAAAGGAACCGTCCCTCGACCATTTTACTCGCAAGTGTATTCCCAATTCTACTTATCATGTCTTTTCCCTTCCTACTCACCTAACATCTGTAAAAACTGCTTCAGATAATCATTTGTCAGCTCACGCAGATGCGCTCTGATCGAAGCATCATAGCCTGTATCCATCGCATTCTGGATCGCATCCAGGATCTGTTCAATATGAAGATTATCCTCTGTAAAGAAAGACTCTTTCTTTCCGATCACCTCAGAAAAGATCTGCAGTTTTTCACTCCAGATGAGTCCGACCACAGGAATATCCAGTGCATAAGACGTAATACATGCATGCAGACGGGCTCCGAACACACAGCGGAAAGACGTGATCTGCTCCAAGAACTCCGTCGTATTCGCCGGCGGATTCCACAGCTTTTTCAGGTCATTGCATCCCATCGCGCCAAGCAGTCTTTTTCCGAATTTCTGGTCTGCCGCCATTCCGTTTGAAAACAGTACCCATTCCCATCCGCGCTCCTCAATACCGCTGATCAGCTTCTTGTAGAAGTTCATCAGCTGAAACTCAGACAA
>CALZQA010000094.1 GCA_945828315.1 uncultured bacterium
CAGCTGATTTGTAATCAGCAGGTTATCGGTTCGAGTCCGATCATCGGCTTTACCTGAAAGGGTAAATAATTTAATATCGCGGGGTGGAGCAGTCTGGAAGCTCGTCGGGCTCATAACCCGAAGGTCATAGGTTCAAATCCTATCCCCGCAACTCAATGCCCAGTTAGCTCAGTTGGTAGAGCAAAGGACTGAAAATCCTTGTGTCTTTGGTTCGATTCCGAAACTGGGCATTTTATGCAGAAAACAGCATTTCGATGCTGTTTTTTTGTTGCAGTGGCTGTCTTTGGTGAGTTATAATATATCAAGGAAACTATATCAGCTATGAGCAGGTCAAAGACTATCTGACGGAACAGAAAGCAATGAAAGACCGTGCGTTGACAGCTGGGAACATAGGGACGGAAATAAAGAAGTTTCATAGAGTAGTATATTATGTTATAATAGGCGCAAAGGAGGTTATTATGATAAAACTTATGATGCAATACGGACCGGCGATCATGTGGATGGCTTTTGTGATCATCTTTTTAGTCGTGGAGCTGATCACAGTCGGATTGACAACGATCTGGCTGGCAGGAGGCGCTCTGATCGCATTCATTCTGGCGGCAGTTGGTGCAGACTTATGGATACAGCTTGTGGCATTTTTTGTTGTGTCTTTTGTGTTGATCTTCTTTACGCGTCCATATGCCGTGAAGTATTTTAATCCGCGCAGAACACGCACGAATAGTGAAGAACTGGTCGGAGAAGTAGTGAAAGTGATCGGACGCATCGATAATCGTGCGGCAGAAGGCATTGCGTTGGTGAAGGGTTTGGAATGGAGCGCGCGTGCGGTTTCGGATGATATGATCATCGAAAAGGATACGTTGGTAAAGGTTGTCCGGATCGAGGGTGTGAAGCTGATCGTTGAACCTGTGGAAGAAGCGTAGAAATAGAGAGTGGTAGAATGGGTACCGCGATATAAAAACAGATGATGAGAGATATTTATTTGATCCGTCACGGAAAAACTGCAGGTAATATGGAAAAACGCTATGTCGGCAGGACGGATGAACCGTTGTGCGAGGCGGGTATTTGCGAGATCAATGAGCGCAGAAATATACTTCTGCGCTCATTTTTACCGGAAAATGAAAGAGACGGGATGTCACAAATTCAGGCGGTGTATGCAGGTGACAGGCTTCCTGAAACGGTATATGTCAGCCAGATGCTGCGCTGCAGGCAGACGGCGGAGTTGTTGTTTCCCGGTGTTGTGCAGGTGGTCGTCCCGGATTTTCGCGAGACGGATTTTGGGCAGTTTGAGTATAAAAATTATGAGGAGTTGTCTGAGGATAAGCGTTATCAGGCGTTTATTGATAGTGGTGGTCATCTGGATTTTCCGGATGCAGAGCCGCACCAGCAGTTTCGACAGCGTGTGAGAGATGCTTTTGTGCAGTGTCTGGAGGAAAATGGGGCTTTTATGGCGAGTCTGACATCAGATGAGTCACGAGAGCCTCTTGTTTTCGTTGTGCACGGCGGTACGATCATGGCGATCATGGAGGAATATGCCAGACCTCACAGGGATTATTTTGACTGGCAGGTGGCTCCGGTCAGCGGCTATCGCTGCCGGATCGAGCGCGCAGGAGACGGTTTTTGCCTGAAAGATGCGCAAATGCTGTAGGGAATGATAATACAGAGGAGGGCTATTTCATACGTCAAAGATAGACAAATGGCGACATTTGTATAGTTGGATTGTACAACCATTCTGCATTGAATATTTCATAAAAGTGCGTCGATATGTATACTCTATCATAACAAGAGAATTCAAATTGTAAGGAAAGTTGGAGGATCATGATGAGTAATTTCGCACAATCTGTAGAGCGCAAGGCATTTAGTGTAGCGATCGACGGCACATTAAAACATATCAATAAAGATCGTGAGAAGGGTCTTTTGCAGATTCTGGATCTGACGCAGAAGTTCATGGGTGAAAACTTCAGCCAGACTGCATATGAAGGAGCCAGGAAGCTAATCACAGACCCCGACAGCAAGTGGATGCATTATGTAAATCGTCTGCTGGACGAGACGGATCCCCATGTGGCTAAAATGACAGCTTTAAATCTTGGCTATCAGGCTGCATTTCAGGGAACCAAGACGATCCGTCGGATGCGTGAAGTGCACAAATGCAATATTCCCTGGCTGATCCTGATGGATCCCACCAGCGCATGCAACCTGCACTGCACCGGTTGCTGGGCTGCGGAGTATGGAAATAAACTGAATCTGACCTTCGAGGAGATGGACCGTATTGTCACCGAAGGAAAAGAGCTTGGCATTTATTTTTACATGATGACCGGTGGTGAGCCGCTGGTCCGCAAAGCGGATGTGATCAAGCTGTGCGAAAAACATAACGAGTGTGCATTCCACTGTTATACGAACGGAACCCTGGTTGATCAGCAGTTTTGCGACGAAATGAAGCGGGTAGGAAATCTGTCCTTGTCCATTAGTCTGGAGGGCTTTGAGGATGCAAATGATTTTCGACGTGGTGAAGGTGTCTATAAAAAGGTCATTGATGCCATGGATCTGCTACATAAAAATGGACTGATCTTCGGAAATTCGGTCTGCTATACATCAAAAAATATGATGTCTGTTACCAGTGATGAGTTTTTTGACCTGCTCATTGAGCATGGCAGCCGGTTTGCATGGTATTTCCATTTGATGCCGGTGGGAATGAATGCATCGCCGGAATTAATGCCGACGAAAGAGCAGCGTGAGTATATTTATCACCGGATCCGCGAGGTACGTGGTTTTACCGGAGGAAAAGAGATCTTTGTTATGGATTTCCAGAATGATGGCGAGTATGTCGGCGGATGTATTGCCGGCGGACGAAACTATTGTCATATCAACCCGAACGGAGATGTGGAGCCATGTGTATTTATCCACTATTCGGGGGCAAATATCCGGGAAAAATCATTGCTGGAGTGCTTAAAGCAGCCGTTATTCATGGAATACCGCAAGGGACAGCCGTTTAACGATAACATGCTGCGTCCTTGTCCGATGTTAGAGAATCCGGAGCTGTTGGTGGAGATGGTGCATCGTTCCGGGGCACATTCCACGGATGTGGAGCAGGCGGAACCGGTAGAGCATCTGTGCGAGAAGTGCAAAGAATATGCAAAAGAGTGGCAGCCGACTGCGGACAAATTGTGGAGTTGCGGACATTTTACACCGAAGGGTTATGTAAACTTTGCAAAAGATGAAGAGAAAGCTGCTTTATAATCGGTGTCGTTTTTTTAGATCACAGGCGTGAAGTATAAGAGGGATCATACGGGGGAAACTTCTCCTGTATGGTCCTTTTTTTGATACATGGGGCAAATGTTTATGAAAAAAATTTTCAAGCACATGAATTTATGATATGATTAATATTCAGAGCCAAGGTGATTCGAAAAGTAATGCAAAAGTGAAGGAAAAACAAAAACATGTTATTAAACGGTACAGGCGGCGAAAAGCTGCTGTGTGAGGAAATAGAAGAGGGTGTGTTGCGGCTGTGCCGTGTGTTTGGCAGTGTGGACACGCTGGTGTTGCCGGAGGAGTTGACAGACGGCAGGCAGATCCGGACGATCGGTGCCTATTGTTTTGCGGAGAAAGGGCGGTTATCACAGACGCTTACTGCGGAAGTGATGGAAGCCGGGCTGGGAGACGGAACTACTGCCCCGGAAGGCGTGCTGCGCCCATTGAACGGGAATTATCTGCGGGAAATTACGCTACCGGATACGGTAACCTGCCTGGAAACATACGCATTTTATAACTGCAGGAAACTGGAGCGGCTCACGGTCGGAGCAGCGCTCACTCAGGTCAACAGCGATGCCTTTATGAACTGCCGTGCGCTGCACACGCTGGTGATCCGCGCAGATGCAGGGGAAGTGACGGGCCTGCCGTTTTTATTAAACCAGCTCACGGCGGAGCTCAGTGTGGAATTTATCACAACAGATAAAAAGGTGCGTCTGCTCTATCCGGAATATACTGAGAGTTATGAGGAGATCGGACCGGCACATATCTTCAGTCTGCATGTGGAGGGTGAAGGCTATCGTGCCCGCAAGCAGTTTGTCGGCGGACGGTTGGACGTGTCCGGCTATGATACAGTGTTTGAAAAGGCATGCAATGAAGAACAGTTTTTGACGCTCATGAAGATGGCATTGAACCGGCTGGAATATCCCTATGAACTGTCGGAGGATGCAAGGATCCGCTATGAAAGTTATATCGCAGCATACGAGGTGGCGGTGTTGGAGAAGCTGGTAGAGACTCAGGATGAGGAAACGCTGCGGATGCTCTGCGAACAACCGATGATCTCCGATGAGGCGATCCAGGCGGCAGTCGTCCGTGCAGTCGCAGATGGCTGGACGCGAGGTGTGGCAGGGATCATCCGATGGAGGAACAAAGATGCATGCTGAGACGCAGACAGAGTGGGAGATCCGGATGTTTAACAAAATACTGTCCTATCTCAGGGACGAGCTGTGCATCGATTTTCCCTATCTGGAGCGTGCCTTGTCGGCATTGACCCCGGAGGGTAAGGAGAATGTGCAGGCATTTGCGACAGAGGGCGTTCACCTGTATTATCCACCGGCTCATTATCTGAAGGTGTTTGAGGAAAATGAGCTGTTTTTGCGCCGTGCATATCTGCATACAGTGCTTCACTGCTTGTATGCACATCCCTGGCAGAAGGGCGACAGGGAGGAAAACCGATGGAATCTCGCGTGTGACATAGCAGTTGAATTTATTATGGATGGATTTAATAAACAAACAACACATCGGCTCTTAAGCTGGTTGAGGCAGCAGTATTATGAAAAGCTACAGGAGAAAAAGGTGATCTCGGCGGCGGGTATCTACGAGCTGCTGGGAGAAGAACCGGCGGAGCGCCTGACGCAGCTTGTGCAGGAGTTTTACACGGATGACCATGCGCTGTGGGGCAAAAAAAACGGGCAAAGTCCGATGCCGGACCAGCAGAAGCAGGCGGAAGATCCTCAGAAAAAATGGCAGAAGATCGCCCGTCAGGTGCAGTTTCAAAAGGAGAAAAGTGACCGGGAGTCGGATGCGGCAGCTAATGCGATGCAGGCAGAAATCACTGCGGAGCGGAAAAGGCGAAGTTACAAGGATTTTCTGATGAAATTTGCCGCTTTTCGCGAGCAGATGCGGTGCGATATGGACACTTTCGACTTGAATTTTTATACCTATGGTCTGCGCACCTATGGCAATCTGCCGTTGATCGAGCCTCTGGAGACCCGCGAGGAGCGCAGGATCTCGGAGTTTGTCATCGTGGTAGACACAAGCTATTCCACAAGCGGTGAGCTGGTGCGTTCTTTTTTACAGGAGACGCTGCACATTCTATTGGAACAGAACGCTTTTTTTACGACAGCGAAGGTGCATCTGATCCAGTGTGACGATCAGGTGCAGGAGGATCTGGTCATTCGAAGCCCCGGGCAGGCACAGGAAGTGCTTGCGCGTTTTCAGATCAAGGGCGGAGGCAATACGGATTTTCGTCCGGCGTTCACGTATGTGGAGCAGCTGCGCGGCGCAGGCGAGTTGAGAAATCTGGGTGGATTGCTCTATTTCACAGACGGTAACGGTACTTACCCGGCAAAAAAACCGGATTATCCATGTGCATTTCTCTATCTGGATGATTATAACGAGGAGGATGTGCCTGCGTGGGCGATCCGCCGCAGGCTGGATGAAGAAGACCGGGTGAGGTGAAACAACTGAGAGACAACATACAGGAGGACTGATTATGAATATCGCACAGGCAAAAGACGAAATCAAGCATACTGTGCAGGCATATCTGAAAAAAGATGAGGAGGGAAATTACCGGATTCCCGCAATCCGTCAGCGTCCGATCCTTTTGATCGGACCTCCGGGCATCGGAAAGACACAGATCATGGAGCAGATCGCAACGGAGTGCGGTGTAGGACTGGTGGCTTACACGATCACGCATCACACGCGCCAGAGTGCGGTGGGTTTACCGATGATCGCCCAGGAAACCTACGAAGGAGAAACCTATTCCGTTACGGAGTACACGATGAGCGAGATCATCGCAAGTGTCTACCGATGTATCCGAGATGAGGGAAAAAAGGAGGGCATTCTCTTTATCGATGAGATCAATTGTGTGTCCGAGACACTGACACCGGCGATGCTGCAGTTTTTGCAGTGCAAGACATTTGGCAATCGGGCAGTACCTCAGGGCTGGATCATTGTTGCGGCCGGAAATCCGCCGGAATACAATAAATCTGTGCGGGATTTTGATATGGTAACGTTAGACCGTGTCCGCTCCATCGATGTGGAAGCAGACTTGGATATATGGATGAATTATGCCGCTGATAGGCATGTACACGGGGTGATTTTGAGCTATTTACAGCTGAGAAAAAAGAACTTTTACCGCATAGAGACGGATGTGGATGGTCTGCGGTTTGTGACAGCCAGAGGCTGGGAGGATCTCAGTGTACTCATGCAGATGTATGAGGAGCTGGGCATTCCCGTAACACAGGAAGTTATCGGTGAGTACCTTCGCCTGCCGGAGGTGGCGGAAGACTTTTTTGCCTATTATGAGCTGTACCGGAAATATCAGGATGATTACGGAATTGGAGAGATCCTGCGCGGTCAGGCCCAGCCGGCGGTGTTTGAGCGATTGATGAAAGCAGGTTTTGACGAGCGACTGTCTGTTGTAAATCTGATTCTGGATACATTAAAGGAACCGCTGTGCCGATTGTTTAAGACGAAACGATTTACGGATACGCCGGAAAGTGAGGCACTTGCTGAGGCAATGGGACATGCCTTTGATTTTCTGGAGGATGCCTTCGGAACAGAGGGATCACAGGAAATGCTCTTGTTTGTGACCGGACTGACGATGTGCAAGGAGGCTGCTGTTTTCCTGGCAATGAATCCACAGCCGAAATATATGAAGTATGATGAGGAACTGCTCAGCGGCGGGCGTAGAAAGAAATTATTACAGGAATTACATCAGGATTAGATAAAGGAGTATAGCTGTCTCTTATACACATCTCCGAGCCCACGAGACGCTACGCTATCTC
>CALZQA010000095.1 GCA_945828315.1 uncultured bacterium
TGAACTTGAAAATCTAGTCAAGTCCTGTTCAGGCTGAATGGACCTGATCCTGACCGGAAGGAATATGGACGAATCGATCCGTGCTTAGGCGGACGAGATTTATAAAATAAAATCAGAAAAGTAAAAAAATTAAGAAAAAAAGTGCCCTGTCAATCACAGGGCACTTTACATTTTGCAATTTTTTTAATATAGTATATTAAGAAAAAGTTTGCACAGGCAGGAGGAAGATACAAAAATGGCAATTTTCAAAGGTGCCGGCGTGGCTATTGTCACACCCATGAAAGATAACTTTGAGGTAAACTACGACAAGCTGGATGAGATGATCCAGTTCCAGATAGACAACGGAACAGATTGCATTGTGATCGCGGGAACAACAGGAGAAAGCTCCACCCTGACAATGGAGGAGCACGCAGATGTGATCCGCGCAGCCGTTCAGATGACGAAGCACCGGATCCCGGTGGTGGCAGGAACCGGATCAAACTGTACACAGACAGCGATCCAGCTGACACAGGAAGCTGAGGAAGCTGGCTGCGACGGCGCACTGATCGTGACCCCTTACTATAATAAGGCAACACAGGCAGGTCTGGTCAGTCATTACGGACAGATCGCACAGGCTACCAAGCTGCCGATCATCATGTATAATGTGCCCAGCCGTACCGGCTGCAATATTTTACCGGAGACCGCAGCAACACTGGTAAAGACATACGACAATATCGTTGGCTTAAAGGAAGCTACCGGAAATGTGGCACAGGCAGTCACCACGATGGACCTGTGCGACGGCAAGATCGATATGTATTCCGGTGAGGACGGCATTGTTGTGCCGCTCATGTCCATTGGAGCAGTGGGCGTGATCTCCGTGTGGTCCAATGTGGCACCTAAGGATGTGCATGACATGTGCATGTACGCACTGGATGGCGACTACAAGAAGGCTGCCGAGATCCAGCTGAAGGGACGCGCGTTAGTCGATGCGCTGTTTTCTGAGGTAAACCCGATCCCTGTAAAGCGTGCGCTCAATGCGATGGGCTTTGAAGTCGGACCGCTGCGCTCACCGCTCACAGAGATGAGTGAGGCAAATGCGGCAAAACTGATTCAGGTGATGAAGGATTACGGATTAAAGGTGACGGAGTAAAAGGGCCGTTCTCTCACAGGGAATGTGTCCGGGAGGATAGAACATGACAAACGTGATTATGCATGGCTGCAACGGACGAATGGGACAGATGATCGCGGGTCTTTGTGCAAATGACCCGGAGATCAAGATCGTTGCAGGCGTGGATACCTATACAGAAAAAAAGAATGACTTTCCGGTATTTGCGAGCATTGCAGAGTGCGATGTCCCGGCAGATGCCGTGATCGATTTTTCCAATGCAGGTGCGGTGGACGGACTTTTGGACTGGTGTGTGGAAAAAGGCATGCCGGTGGTGCTCTGTTCCACAGGCTTATCGGATGAACAGCTCCGAAAAGTGGAAGATGCAAGTAAAAAGACAGCAGTTTTAAAATCTGCAAATATGTCGCTGGGTATCAATACACTGATGGATCTTTTACAAAAAGCGGTGAAGGTGTTTGCACCTGCCGGATTTGACGTGGAGATCGTTGAAAAGCATCACAACCAGAAGCTGGATGCACCCAGCGGAACCGCGATCGCGCTGGCAGATTCCATCAATGAGGCGATGGACGGACAGTATGAATATGTGTACGACCGCAGTGACCGCAGACAGAAGCGGGATGCGAAGGAACTTGGTATCTCGGCAGTGCGCGGCGGTACGATCGTCGGGGAACACGAGGTGATCTTTGCGGGAGCCGATGAGGTGATCGAGTTCAAGCACACGGCGTATTCCCGGGCTGTATTTGGCAAGGGTGCCATAGAAGCAGCAAAGTTTTTAAATGGAAAAGGTGCGGGATATTATACAATGCAGGATGTGATAGCAGGAGCCTGAAGGGCTTCTGCTATTTTCAAAAGGAGGAAAACTATGGGGGAGACAGAAATTCGTTATTTAAAAAGTCTGGCAAAGCAGTATCCGACGATCGCTTCTGCAGCGACAGAGATCATCAATCTGAAAGCGATCCTCAGTCTGCCGAAGGGCACAGAGCATTTTATTACGGATGTGCACGGTGAGTACGAGCAGTTCCAGCATATCATGCGCAACGGCTCCGGAGCGGTAAAGTTAAAGATCGAGCAGGAGTTCGGGACAACCTTCAGCAAGGCAGAAAAGAAAAATATTGCGGCGCTCATCTATTATCCGGAGCAAAAACTGGAGGAAGTGGCGCGCCATGAAGAAAATATGGATGACTGGTATCGCGTGACGCTATACCGTCTCATCCCAATATGCAAAAATGCGTCCTCCAAATATACACGTTCCAAGGTGCGAAAAGCCCTGCCAAAGGATTTTTCCTACGTGATCGAGGAACTTCTGACCGGACGCCCGGATCAGTCAGATCAGGAAGATTACTATAATGAGATCATCAATTCCGTCATAGAGACAGGACGTGCACCGGAGCTGATCACTGCATTGTGCAAGCTGATCCGACGGTTGGTTGTAGACCATCTGCATGTGGTCGGTGATATATATGACCGGGGTCCGTATCCGCATCTGATCATGGATACGCTCATGAAGTACCATTCGGTGGATATCCAATGGGGAAACCATGATGTTCTGTGGATGGGAGCGGCAGCAGGAAACCCGGCATGTATTGCAAACGTGCTGCGCATTTCTGCAAAGTATGGCAATCTGGACATCCTGGAGGATGGTTATGGTATCAATCTTGTCCCGCTGGCGCGCTTTGCAATGACGACTTATCATGATGATCCATGTACGTATTTCAAGGTGGAATACGATGCAGACCAGTACAATGTAAAGGACGCGCAGCTGGATGAGAAGATGCATAAGGCGATCGCCATCATCCAGTTCAAGCTGGAGGGAAAGCTCATCGACGAGTATCCCGAGTTTGACATGCAGGAGCGCAAGCTTTTGCATAAGATGGATCTGGAAAAAGGCACCGTAGAAGTAGAGGGTGTGACTTATCCGCTGCGGGACACATATTTCCCGACTATCGATCCCGAGCATCCCTATGAGCTGAGTGCGGAGGAACAGGAGGTCGTAAAACGTCTGACGACGGCATTCATCAATTGCGAAAAGCTGCAGAAGCATGTGCGTTTCCTGTTTACAAAGGGAAGTCTCTACAAGGTGTACAACGGCAATCTGCTCTACCATGGTTGTGTACCGATGGGTGAGGACGGAAGCTTCCAGAAGGTCACACTGTTCGGGCATGAGTATTCGGGCAAGCAGCTCTATGACGTGTTGGAGCATTACGCGCGTCTGGGTTATTATTCACTGGATCCGGTGGAAAAAAAGCGCGGACAGGATATTTTGTGGTTTATCTGGGAAAATAAAAATTCGCCGGTGTTCGGAAAAGCGAAGATGACGACCTTTGAACGCTATTTCATTGAAGACAAAAAGACGCATAAGGAACAGAAAAATCCTTATTACCGGCTGATCGAGCGGGAGAATGTTGTGTCCGCGATCTTAAAAGAATTTGGATTGGAGGGTGCGGATTCCCACATCATAAATGGCCATATTCCTGTGGAAACAACGATCGGCGAGTCACCCATGAAGTGTAACGGCAAGCTGCTCATCATTGATGGCGGCTTTTCAAGGGCTTACCGGTCTAAGACGGGAATCGCAGGATACACATTGATCTTTGATTCCTATGGGCTGATCCTGGCGGCCCATGAGCCGTTTGAGTCGGTAGAGAGTGCTGTGGTAAACGGAACGGATATCCATTCCCACAACGCGGTGGTATCTTCAACCAGACGTCGCCTGACAGTTGCCGACACCGATCGGGGCGCGCAGATCAAGGAAGAGATCGAGGCGCTGGAGTCGCTGCTTCGGGCATACCGTTCAGGTCTTTTGGTGGAAGAATTGTAGATCTTTATTTAAAAATTGATAGATAATCGAGGGTACCGGTGGGCACACCGGTGCCCTTTTCTAATAGTTCGATCAAACCTTTTACGGTGTCGGTCGTTTCCTCCGGAGTGGAGGGGATGAGTGAATTGTCAAACTTTACTGCGAGGACGAGCAGTACGATCTCTGCCAGTGCTGCCGGGTGGTCAAAATGGATCTCTCCGCAGTCAATTCCCTGCGAGATGATCTCGGTCAATGCAGGCTTCAGTTCTAAAACAACGTAATTCAGGTATTTCTGATGTAAAAAGGCCAGATCCTGTGCGCTGGTAGAGGCTCAGGTCTATTATGAATTAGGAGGCAGAGTTATGAACGTAGAGAGCAGTACGATATCTCCCCGGAGGAGATCGAAAATAAGATCGGTGAGGCTCGCCTCGTGCAGGAGATTTTAGTGCGCGGCAAAGATGGCGTCATCGAGGCGGAGATCTTCCCGGATTATGAGTATGCCACCAAGAAAAAGATCAAGCGGTTTTAACCGCTTGATCTTTTTCGTTACAATGAGAGAAAGTGTGGTATACTATAAAAAGCTTATTGCATATGAAACGAGGTGTTCTTTTTGGATCATAACAAGAAAGATGTATTGCGGATGATCGATCTTGCAAAATTACTGGCAGTTGTCTGTGGGGCAACGCTGCTGGGGGTATTGTTTGTAAAGTCGGGATTTCCCGAAACAAATATCGTTGTGATCTATATCTTTGCGGTACTTTTAGTAACACGTTTTACAAAAGGATATTTTTATGGGATTTTGTCCTCGGTCGTGTGTCTGTTATGCTTTAACTATTTTTTTACAGCCCCTTATCATACACTGGCGGTCAATGATCCCAGCTATATGATCACCTTTTGCGTCATGCTGATCACGGCTCTGATCACCAGTGCACTCACCACAAAGGAAAAACTGATGACCATGGAAGCTACCAGAAAAGGTGTGGAGAGCCAGACGCTCTATATGCTTTCCAGCAGGCTGTCTGATGCGGCCGATATCGAGGCTGTGCTAAAGATCGCGGTAGAGAGCATGAGCAGGCTGCTGCAGGCAAATGTGGGATGTATTTATGTAGGAGAGCAGGCAGAACCGATCTATATCCAACAGCTTGAGACGGGCTTTTGGCAGTGATCGTCATTGACAGAAAGGTATCAGAAGACCAGCTCTCATCAAATAAGAAGCTGATCCATTCCATGATTGAAAATATTTTCCTTGCCTTGGAACGTATTGAAGTGACCATTGAGCGGGTCAGAGACAGACAGCGGATGGAACGGGAAAGAGAGCGGGCGAATCTGCTTCGGGCGATTTCTCATGATCTGCGGACGCCTCTCTCCGGCATCATGGGATCTGCGGAAATGTTAATGGATATGACAGAGAAGGATGACAAACGCCAGACACTTCTCAAAGGTATTTATCAGGATGCGGACTGGCTGAAATCATTAGTGGAAAATATACGAAAAAGCCAATGATTCAGGAAAAAATACTCGTGGTAGAGGATGATATACAAATTCAGAATTTCATGGTATATACACTGGAAAATGCCGGATTTGAAGTGGCGGCAGTGTCCACTGGAAAAGACGGGATCGAATGTATGATAGGAAAGGACGTAGATCTCATGCTGCTCGATCTGGGACTACCGGATATGGACGGCATGGATGTGCTGCACAAAGTCAGGAAATGGTCGGATGTCCCTATCATTATTGTATCAGCAAGGGATCAGGACAAGGAAAAGGTAACTGCGCTTGACGATGGGGCGGATGAATCAAAAGGAAGAAGTAGAAAAGCCTGATGATGCAGTTTACACCAATGGCGATATTTGCCTGGACAATGGAAAGCATATGGTATATAAAAACGGACAGGAGATCCATCTGACACCGATGGAGTATAACCTTTTGTATCTTTTTATGAAAAACCCCGGTAAGGTGCTGACCTATCATACCATTCTTCAAAAAATCTGGGGAGCAGGCTACGGCGAGGATACACAGGTCTTACGTTCAGTCATGGCATCTACCAGAAGAAAGATTGAGAACAATCCGGCCAAACCGGAATACATTCAGACAGAGATCGGTATTGGCTATCGTATGCGGGAAAAAGACAAATAAAGAGAAAGAAGGGATTTTCATGCAATATACAGAGGATGCTTCTTTGTTTGTTGTTATGAGTGTAGCAGAATTTCGGGAAAGAAAAGAGCAATTTGTTTATCATAAGGAGATGATTCACAGTCTTGGTTCTATCCGTTACTGTAAGGCAGAGCTGTTCAAAGATTGTATTCTCGGTACAATACGGATTCCGCAAAAGAATGAACAGAAAAAAGCACAGCTTTCATTTGGGTTTTATTTGACAGACAGAAAGGTGATTTTTATCGAAGACGAGGGAAAATTGAAGTCTTGGATAGAAAAGCAGACGGAAATATTTCAGAAAGTAAACACACCGCAACAGTTGTTGTTACGGATCATGGAGCATATGATCGAAGAGGATACATTGTATTTTTCTCATATGGAGTCTGAGCTGGACAAGCTGGAGGAGGAAATCGGCGGGGAATCAGGTGGCGATAGTGATTTTTTTATGTCACTGACTAAGCATAGGAAAAAGCTTTCTGAATTTCATATATATTATGAACAGTTAATAGATATCGGCGAATTGTTCAGTACCAGTGCATTTTGTCAATCGGAACAGGACGCACAAGGCTGGGACAGATTTGCGCACCGTGTAGAACGCTTGCAAAATCATGTACATCTTCTTCGTGAAAATGTGCTTCAGATACGTGAACTGTATCAATCTATGCAGGATGCACGTCAAAATAAAATTATGGCTGTGATTACCATTGTCACAACTATTTTCCTGCCACTTACATTGATTACAGGATGGTATGGAACTGTCTCTTATACACATCTCCGAGCCCACGAGACGCTACGCTATC
>CALZQA010000096.1 GCA_945828315.1 uncultured bacterium
AGAATCTGCGTATAAAAATGAGAGAAATATTTGCGAAGGGTGATGTCACCCTGAACCTGTCACCTACAGAACCTGCCACCGGCAGCTTCTTACGGATGCATGGCAACATAAAAAGTACGCCCACTGCAACTACTTGCAGTGAGCGTACTTTTTTCATCGGCAGTGTTTATTTGCCTGCCATCTGTTTCTCCTGTGCCTCGATCATCTTCTTGACCATATATCCGCCGACAGAACCGTTCTGTCTGGAGGTAAGATCACCGTTGTAACCATCCTTTAAAGGCACACCCAGCTCGCTTGCAACCTCATACTTGAAACGATTCATCGCTTCTTTTGCTTCAGGAACAGAAGTAGTATTCTTACTTGACATTTGAATTTCCTCCTTGGTAAATATTCCGTTGTTCGTTTGCTTTTGTATATGATCAACAGCTTGTTTGCTGTTGGTACACATAGTATGTGAGGAGAAAATCAAAATAAACGTAACAAGTTTTTCTAATTTATTCAACAAATGGAATATCTGAAATATCCGGGTGTATGGTCATGGAATAATTCGTATAATAAACCACAAAGCCCGGCGCGGAACCATTCGGTTTTTTTACATTTTTTCGTTGCAGATAATCAATCTCAAGCTTTTCAACATCGCGTCCTTTAGAATAGTGGCCGGCAAGTCGTGCCGCTTCCTCAAAAGTGCGGTCCGGCAGTTCTTTTCCCTCGGTCTTTACAATGACGTGGGAGCCGGGAATACCTTTGGCGTGGAACCACCAGTCACCGCCGTTTGCGATCTTGAAGGTCAGCTCTTCGTTCTGCAGATTGTTTTTTCCGATAAAAATATCAAAGCCATCATTACTGCGGTAGTGGAAGGGCTTGCTTTTCGACGTTTTTGCGCCTTTTTTTGATGCATGCTTTTTGATAAAGCCGCTCTCGGTCAGTTCCAGCTTGATGGCAGACAGATCCTCCTCTGTGACAGCGATATCCAGGGAATTTGCGACGGATTCCAGATAGGTGATCTCGTCCTGTACTTCCACTGTCAGCTGCTGCAGTGCCTCACAGGTACGCTTGAGCTTGTTGTACTTTGTAAAATATTTCTGTGCATTTTCCTGGGCAGAAAGCTGTGCATCCAGTGGGATCGTGATCATTTCATTTGTATAGTAGTTAAGAGCCTCCAGCTTCGTTGCGCCTTCTTCGACACCGTAGCCGTAAGCCTGCAGCAGTTCACCGTATACCTTGTATTTGTCCCGCTTTTCGGTATCCTTCAGCTGTTTCTGCTGAAGAGACAGCTTCTTGACATCGCGCTCCAGTGCAGTATTAACAATGCGGCGCAGGTCGACGGATTTCTGTCGGATGCGGGTGTACACATCCTTGTCTGCATAAAAGCGCTCCAGGACAGTGGAGATAGAATCATAGGTTTCAACCGTATAATCCGAAAAATCACCGTATTCCCGTAGTTTGATCGCTGAAAATTCAATCGGTTCCGCACCTTTTTTGATCATGCAGGGGGCAAATTTCTGCTCTTTGATATCAGAGACTAACCAGAAAAATTCGTTGGAAAAATGCAGCTTTTCATCTTCAGAAAGGCTGTCCATATGCGCATCCGCGTCCAGTCCGGCGCGGTGGCATACCTCGTTTGCCACAGTGGGACTGATGCCGGTGTAGGTCAGATAGAGTGCCTTTGCCAACGGTAGAGACCGGCTGCAGACATCAGCAAGAATACTCTTGGGTGTTGCGACAAGCGGATCGCATTTTTCCTGTGTGTTCGGAATAAAATAGTCCCGGCCGGGAAGCACCTCCCTCACGGAACTGACAGAAGCAGGAATATGCTTGATGCTGTCGATGATCCGTCCGTTTTCGTCACAGAAGATAATATTGCTGTGTTTTCCCATCAGTTCCACGATCAGCTTTTTTTTACGCAGATCACCGAGTTCATCGAGATGCTCAATGGTAAAGCAGATGATGCGCTCCAGACCGGGCTGAGTGATATCCGTGATCCTGCCGTTCGCAATGAACTTACGCAGAAGCATGCAGAAATTTGGAGCAGTCATGGGACTGGGTTTGTTTGTAGCGGTCAGATAGACAAAGGGCAGGGAGGCACTGGCGGAGATAGATAGCCGGTGCTGTCCGCTGCTTCCCTTGATCGTGAGCAGTAAAGCGTCGCTTTCCGGTTGTGCGATCTTGCTGATACGCCCGCCCTGCACGGTCTCTTTTAGTTCTTTTATGATATTTGAAACGACAATTCCGTCAAAAGCCATCCGAGTGTCCTCCTAAAACATCTTTTCGAGATATTTTAATGGAAGTGACAGTTGGAAGTCAATAGTAATTAACATTTGACGAATGGAGATATTTGACTTATAATATCCATGATTATGCATACCCGGTTGGAGAAGTGGTGATGCATAAAACTATGATTTGCCATGGGGATGGTAATTCGTCATGGGTATTGGAGGATTTTATGATTAAAAGCATGACCGGTTTTGGTAGATGCGAGGTCACGGATGAGCAGTGGAAGATGACTGTTGAGATCAAGGCAGTCAATCACCGTTATCTGGACGTCAGCGTCAAGATGCCGAAGAAACTAAGTATTTTTGAAAGTTTGATCCGCAGCGTATTAAAGGAATACATGGAGCGCGGAAAGGTAGATGTCTTTGTTTCTTATGAAGATCTGTCGGAGGCAGGCTATGCCCTGAAATACAACGAGCAGCTCGCGGGACAGTATCTGAATTATCTGAGACAGATGTCCCAGACCTTCCATTTGGAGGATGACATCAGAGTCAGCACACTTTCCCGTTATCCGGAAGTCCTTGTCATGGAGGAAGAAGATACTGACGAGAAGGAGTTGTGGACCGTTCTGGAAAAAGCGGTGCGCGGTGCTTGCGAGAAATTTGTAGAGGCACGGATCACCGAGGGAGAACATCTGAAAAATGATCTGATCGATAAGCTTACACAGATGAACAGCTACGTGGACTACATTGAGAAGCGTTCACCTGAGATCATTGCCGAATATCGAAGCAAACTGCAGGCAAAGATCCGGGATCTGTTAGCTGATGCACAGATCGATGAAGGACGGATCGCCACAGAGGTGACTCTGTTTGCAGACAAGATCTGTGTGGATGAGGAAATGGTTCGTCTGCGTAGCCATATCAAGGGCATGAAAGAGGTGCTTATCGCTGGAGGCAGCGTGGGACGTAAGCTGGATTTCATCGCACAGGAGATGAACCGGGAGGCAAACACGATCCTGTCAAAGTCAAACGATCTGTCTATCTCTGATACAGGCATCAACCTGAAGACTGACATTGAAAAAGTAAGGGAGCAGATACAGAACATTGAGTAATTTTATGAATATCGGTTTTGGCAATATTGTCAACGCGGATAAGATCATAGCAATGATCACACCGGATTCGGCACCTGCGAAGCGAATGATCCAGAAGGCAAAGGAAGAATCCCGCCTGATCGATGCGACACAGGGACGGCGTACCAGAGCCGTGATATTTACTGAAAACGATCGTGTGATCCTGTCAGCACTGCTTCCGGATACGCTTTCAGGCAGACTGAAGAACCGAAGCGATGCAGAGGAGGAGTAAATACATGAAAGCACAAACTGGTATTTTAACTGTTGTATCCGGATTTTCCGGTTCCGGAAAAGGTACGATCATGAAGCGCCTGCTGGAGAAATATCCGCAGAATTATGCGTTGTCTATCTCAGTGACGACCCGTGATCCGCGTCCGGGTGAAGTGGATGGCCGGGAATATTTTTTCATCACAGAAAAACAGTTTGAAGAAATGACCCAAAAAGAAGAACTGTTGGAATTTGCCGGATATGTAGGGCATCATTATGGCACACCGAAGGCTTACGTACAGGAGCAGCTTGCAAAAGGCAGAGACGTGATCCTGGAGATCGAGATACAGGGAGCTTTAAAGATCAAAGAAAAATATCCCGATACGGTGCTTATGTTTGTAACACCGCCAAGTTTTGCAGAATTGGAGCATCGTCTGGTCGGCAGAGGAACAGAGTCGCCGGAAGTCGTGCGTCAGCGGTTATGTCGTGCCGGCGAGGAATGTAATGGAATAGAGGCCTATGATTATCTGATCATCAATGATGAACTGGAGTCATGCGTCGAACAGGTTCATTCTATTTTACAGAATGAACATACAAAGATATTCAGAAATGAAATATTTATAAATGAGATGAAAACAGAATTAGCAGAGTATGCGAAAGGAGAACAATTATGATCCATCCGTCTTATGTAGAACTTATGAAAGTCGTAAATAATACTACTGAGGTAGGCGAGGAGCCGGTTGTCAACAGCCGTTACTCCATCGTTATTGCTGCGGCAAAGCGTGCGCGTCAGCTGATTGCCGGCGATGAGCCGTTAGTAGCACATGCAAACGGTAAAAAGCCGCTCTCTACGGCCGTTCAGGAGCTTTATGAAGGAAAGGTAAAGATCCTTGGTGAAGATGAGGGAACGGATACGGCAGAGACAGATAGATCTGCTGATGAGACAACGACAGATGCTGTTGAAGCAGAAACTGCCGCGACACAGGCAGAAGAATAATCGAGTGTGAGGAGCCGGAGCAGCACAGTTTCGGCTTTTTTCCTTTATAAAAAAAGAAATACAGGAGTATACATGAATATATTATTTATTTCACTTGGCTGTGACAAGAATCTGGTGGATTCCGAGTACATGATCGGAATGTTAAGCGCTGCCGGATATACGATCACAGATGATGAAGATGAAGCCGATGTCATTGTCATCAATTCCTGCTGCTTTATCGGAGATGCAAAGGAAGAGAGCATACAGACGATCCTCTCCATGGCGCGCCTGAAACAGACAGGAAAACTTAAATCACTGATCGTAACCGGTTGTCTGGCACAGCGTTATCAGGACGAAGTGCTGCAGGAAATTCCCGAGGTGGATGCAGTGCTGGGTACAAACGCTTATGATGCTATCGTTGAAGCGGTGGAAAACAGCTTAAAGGGTAGTGTATATAAAAATTATCATGCGCTTGAAGGTTTACCGGATATGCACAACAAAAAGCGTCTTGTGACGACCGGCGGACATTACGCCTATCTGAAGATCGCGGAGGGATGCGATAAACACTGTACGTACTGTGTCATCCCTTCTATCAGGGGCGCATATCGCAGCATACCGATGGAAGATCTGGTGGAGCAGGCGAAGGAATTGGCAGCACAGGGCGTGAGGGAACTGATCCTCGTTGCCCAGGAGACGACCCTTTACGGAAAAGATCTTTATGGTGAGAAGTCGCTTTACCGCCTGCTGGATGAACTGAACCGGATCGACGGACTGTACTGGATCCGGATCATGTACTGCTATCCGGAGGAAATCGATGAAAAGCTGATCGCTTCGATCAAGCGAAATGACAAGGTGGTTCACTATCTGGATATGCCGATCCAGCACATCAATGATAGTATTTTAAAGCGTATGGGAAGACGTACGACCGGAGCGGAACTGGCGGATAAAATTGAGCTTTTGCGTCGCGAGATCCCGGATATCTGTCTTCGAACGACGCTGATCTGTGGATTCCCGGGCGAAACGGAGGAAGCTCATGAGGAACTGCTGGAATTTCTAAATTGGGCGGAGTTTGACCGTCTGGGGGCATTTCCTTATTCTCCGGAGGAAAACACGCCGGCGGCGGAATTTGAAGGGCAGTTGGATGAGGAGACAAAACTTACCTGGCGGGATGAAGTCATGGAGCTCCAGCAGGAGATTTCCTTTGATGTCAACGAGTCCATGAAAGGCCGGGAACTCTGGGCATTTGTTGAGGGAAAAGTTACCGATGAGAATGCTTATGTGGCGCGTACCTACAAGGATGCGCCCGGCGTGGACGGCTATATTTTTATTCACACGGACGAGGAGCTTTTGTCCGGAGATTTTGTGAAAGTGCGGGTGACCGGCGCCTTAGATTATGATCTGATGGGGGAAATCATATGAAGATGAATTTACCAAATAAATTAACAATCTTACGTGTACTTTTGATTCCGTTTTTTGTGTTTTTCATGCTGGTACCGGTGGTACCCTGCAGTAACTATATTGCAGTGGCGATCTTTATCATTGCGAGCCTGACGGATCTGGCAGACGGAAAAATTGCAAGAAAATACAATCTGGTGACAAATTTCGGCAAATTTATGGATCCGCTTGCTGATAAACTGCTCGTATGTTCAGCAATGATCTGTCTGGTGGCAACGGGGCAGCTGGCTGCCTGGATGGTGATCATCATTATCAGCCGTGAGTTCATCATCAGCGGCTTCCGTCTGGTGGCAGCGGATAATGGTGTGGTGATCGCTGCAAGCTATTGGGGCAAATTTAAGACGACCTTTCAGATGCTTATGATCATTGTTTTGATCCTGAATATCCCTGGAAGATTTTTTGAGATCCTCGGTGTGATCCTGACATGGGTGGCACTGATCCTTACGATCATTTCTTTATGTGATTATCTGATCAAGAACAAGGATGTCTTAAAGGAGCAGAAATAGATGAGTGAGGCAGGCATTGAATTTGAGGTGGCAAAGCTTTTGGAGCAGAAGAAGCTGCATGTCACGACTGCGGAGTCATGCACCGGCGGGCTGATCGCCGGTTCGCTTGTCAATGTGCCGGGTATTTCCGCGTGGTTTGGTGAGGGTTATGTGACATACTCCAACTGTCTCTTATACACATCTGACGCTGCCGACGATATGCAGTGTGTAG
>CALZQA010000097.1 GCA_945828315.1 uncultured bacterium
TTCATGCAGATGACGGAATACGAGATAGCGTAGCGTGTCGTTGGCTCGGAGATGTGTATAAGAGACAGCAATTGCTCTTTATTTAATTGTTCTGCATAAAAAAAATCTATATTTTCCGGAAGCCGGTATTTCTGACTCCAGTCTTCACTTCCCAGCTGCAGGATTCGGATCTTTTCGAACAACTTCGATTACCTCTTTCCATTCTCTCAACAACACATCTGTCGTATATTTTTTCCCGACCTCGTAGGAATGCACCATGGCTTCATTCCAGTTTGTCAGGCTGCCCAGATAAAAATCCAAAAGTTCCGGAATCTGATCCATATCCTGAATCACAAAGCCGTTTTTTCCATGTTCAACAAACTGTGTCTTTTGGCGCACGATCTGCGGAATGCCAACACTGATCGCATTGATCCTCAGATACACCTCCGTCAGGTTCCTCATGTCAATGACCAGTCTCTGCTCACGCATGCACTTGCTCACAGACAGCTCATCCACGCATTGTTCCACAAAAAAGCGAACCGTCACCTGATCTTCGTCCCCCAGATCATTTTCAGCAACATTCCTTTTCGTCTCTTCCGCAGCCCACGCTTCTTCCATTCCTGCGCGCTTCAAGCAATCCCTCGTCTTACTCAAGAGGCGCGGCTTCCTGTCATATTCCGCATGCCTGGTCAGCAGATGGACCTGTGCATTTTCATTCTCCGGCAGATACATTCCCAGCGCCCGGATCAATTGTTCAAATACTTCATCCTCCAGATTATCAACCGGAACAAGGATCTTTTGTACATTCAACTGCTGACTGATCCCGAAATCCACTCTCGAATCAAAAGGCGTAATATCCTTAATATGAAGCAGATTTTTTACTTGTCCCTGGATCAGCCTCCGGTTTTCCTGTGAGTCCGCGATCACATAATCCGCGCCTTCCACCATCGGCAGCATTTCCGGGTGCTTTCCCATATCATATCTGTCCTCGAAGAAAGAAAGGATCGTTTTTCTTCCTTTCAGTGCCTTCCGGATCAATTCCGCATGCCGTTCATGCATGGCCACACAAAACAGATCATCTTCCTCTGTCAGATCCAGGTAGGACAACAATACCTCTTGGATGACCTGATCCAGACTGTCGTAAGACAGGTGCATAAACGGAATCATCCGCTCACGGCCCCGATATACAAGAAGATAATCCGATGCCTTCGGGTTGATCTCCACATGCCCGTCCCGCAAAAAATGACGAAGCTTCCATACCCCATTCTCCATCAGATAGTCCTGACGATACGGCTGCTCATCCTCATACAATATCGTGCTGGAAATGAATCCCCTGTCATCATAAACGTTTTTCCGCCGCAGCTTATCACCCTCATACATATCGATCTGTATCAGATTTCCATCCTCGCCAAACTCCAGCTGTGCATACCGGACGCCGTGAAGCATGGCTATGACTACAAAAGGCGTATAGATAAATTCTATATGCGTCGGCCAGTTCAGGTTGTGAAAAGACAGAACCATCACCTTCTTGCGCCGGATCTCCTGTATCGCATCAAAGCAGGACCAGTAAGGTGCATGGTACACACTCTGACGATGGAGAAAATGTCTGAAATTGGGCGCACTGCTGAGCAGCATGATCTGATACGGATACACGTTGTTGCGGTGAAACAGCTGGATCTGCTTGACCGTATCATCAAACTCCGTATGCATGCGCCGCATATACCATTTTTGTTCATTTTCACGCCATTGGTCCTGTCGATACCACGCCGGTATAAAATAAAGCATGTTTCCTCCTGTCAAATAAAAGGTTCATATGCATCCATATCCCTGATCGCCAGAATTTCCCGGTAAAGGTTACTCCAGATACCGGTCAGCATCATGATGGATGTCGGAAGGGCAGTAAGTGATTCATCCATGTATCCGTTCAGCCGCATGACCATCGGAACACTCAGACACAAACTCAGCGCAGTCGCGCTAAACAAACTGATCCTTGTAATGTTTCTCGACAAATATCTCTTTGTATCACGTCCTGCATGGATGCCAACCAGACTATCACCGCTTTTCAAGAACTGTTCCGTGATCTCTGACGGATTGAGAAATACCCTCGAAAAACCGATCGTCAACCCATAAAGGACTGCGATGTACACAGCTACTCCCAGCGGTTTCGAAAGTACCAGATTTTCCTGCCACCAAAGAATCGTTTCCTGCCCCGGAAACAGCCAGGCCAGTCCGGTCACCAGCAGCTGAGGCAGCATAAAGAACGCCGTGGAAAACATAACCGGCATAACTCCGATGGGATTCAGCTTGATGGCCAGATAATTCTTATCCGCATAAATATTATGGATCGAAATACGCTGCAGCGGGATCCTTTTTTCGGAATTCTCCAATATGACCATCAGCGTGACCACGATCAGGGACACCACAAGCGGTATCACAAGGCTTTCCGGTGAACACTTCGTTAGTAAAACAGCGATTCCATCCATAATATTGACAAAGATCAACGCCGTCTGCCCGCCGACACCATATTTCTTATTCTGATCCGCCATCCACAAAATGATCATTGCTCCTGCCACCATCTCCGCCACAGACACCACCTGCGCAAACAGCAATTGGTAACCCGTAACGGCATACGAAAGCTCCCGAACACGGAACAATGCCTGAAACAGCGCAAAGATAAAGGTCAGTTCCAGTGATATGCGATTCTTCTTTTTCGGTGAGATCCTTGCCTTTGCATCCGCACTTCTGCAGGCAACTACCATCTGAACAAGAATGGATGCCATCATATAGGGGGAGATTCCCAGCGCAAACACAGAGCACCGGAAAACGTCACCGCTGATCGCCTGGATCAGCAGCGCCTCTGTGTCCAGCGTCCGGTTTACATAAGCAGAAAGATCGATCCCATACAAGGGCATGTTCTTTCCGAGCAGGTATAGAAGTAATACCAGTGCGGTATAAAGTAATTTATATTTCAGTATACTTTCTTTTCTATTCAATCGCATTCCCGGCAAACGTATCCCCCTCTGTCAAGTCATTGTTTGTTATTTCTGTTGCATAGCTGCCATCATAATCATGGGCCAACTGATTTCTTGCCCGCAACATTTGCAGCCATTCATCATCGAAGATCAGCCCGTTTGTATACGCCGCCTGCAAGGTATCACGCGGAGAGCCAATCGCGAAATCAATCACGCCCATGCGCTTGATCAGTATATCCTTCATGACCTTCCATGATAATCAAAAATGTCTATCTTCCGCAATGTGTCAATCTGCTCCAAATCCTTCTCCAGCTTTAAAATATCCGGGCAATCATATACAACAAAATCGATGTCGCTTGTTGGCGTCGCTGTACCCGTTGCAAAAGATCCGATCAGCATCAGATGCTGCACTTTATTTTCCTTACATATCTCCGTCACGCATTGTATTAATCGCTCTATACTCATTGTAGACATATAGTACCTCGCTGTAAAAGGAATGACTGCTTCTTTCGGAGCAGTCATTCCTTCTTTACTTTATTAGTTAACTTTCAAAATCATCTTTTCTCTTTCTGCCCTTTCTGGCTCCAAACAAACCTGCAACTGCTGCTGCCGCTGTTCCAAGCCATGTAACTGTCATTGCGTCGCCGGTTTCAGGATTGTCAGAAAGAGGTATATCCTCATCCGGAAGCTCCGTAAGGTCATCCTCATTGATCACTGCAAGAGGAACATCCTCATCTGCAATGTCAGTAAGCTCTGCATCATCCGAGTCGTCTGCAACAGGTGCATCCACATCATCTGCATCTGTATCATCAAATAAATCTGCACCGTCAGTCAACGGAACATCCTCATCAGCGATCTCTGTAGTATCAGATGCGACCGGAGCTGTCACAGATGCCGGCCGATTATAACCTCCATCACCTGAAGGCTGGTCTTCTCCCTCTGAGCCTCTTAAAACCCTTGACGTGCTCTCACTCAGTGATCTCACTGTGCTGGCACTGTCGCTTGCCGAAGTGCTGTTTCCCTCACTGGTTGCCTTCGCCGTGCTGGCACTGTCGGCTGCTGAAGTGCTATTGCCCTCACTCGTCGATCTCGCCGCGCTGGCACTCCCATATGATGATCCGGAGGCCTGAACGCTCTCGCTTTTAGCTGAATCCAGACTATCCTGAGCGCTGCCCTGAATCTCTGATAAGAGTGATGCGTTGCTTTCACTGTTTGAAGCAGCCCTTTTAGATAAGGACTCGACTGCACTATCGGCGTTGCTCTTCTTCGTCTCCGCATCAGTCAGCTCGCTGCGCTTCTGATGGTAGTCATCATTTCCGTTGTTAAAGTCTGCCTCTGAGAAATAAGCTTTTCCCTTATCTGTAAATTTCTTTAAAATATCATATTTCTTTACTTGTTCAACAGTATCGGTGACTTCTCCGTTTTCATCAAGTTTCTGAGTAGTTTCTTTTACTATATACCCGTCTTTATTATTTCCGGTCACTGTTGTTGTCTTTTTAGAAGTAACCTTTCCCGAAACCTCATCTATGATTTCTACCGTTCCTTCGGTAATATCCTTACCATTCAGCTGATACCTTAAAATATTTCCCTCTGTATCTGTCTCGAAAGAGAACTCATCCTTTGTTTCTCCCTCAGATGCCTGATTTTCAAAGATCGGTGCTTTCTCTAATAGCTGAATATGGTCAAATTTTGCTCGATTCGATTCATCCTTCGTTCCAAATAAGACATTACCGTCAGCATCCTCTGTCACATAATCAAAATAGGCGTAATTGTAATTCGTCGATCCATCCTCTGCATCCTCTGCTTTATACATTACCCGAACATAGTTCTGAACATATCCGGTGGAAGCAGTATCAGAAACCCACTGGCTATATTCAATGTCACCCACATAGCCTTCCTGATAGAACTTGTACTGGATCAGCAGATTTGCCAGTTTGTCCGCAGCCCTGTAATAACTACCGGCATTCGTTGTCGCTTCCGCCTTTTCCTGCGCGGCAGCGATATTACTGAGCAGCTGTTCCAGATAAGGATCATCATAATTCTTCTCCTCAAATGCAGTAGATGCGCTATGATACAGGCTGTCAATCTGATACGCCACCTCACTGAGAGACTTGTATTCACTCGTTTCAGATGCTGCGCTGTCAGACATGCTGCCAGACATAGATTCGATTGTTGACGAAGTAGATGTCGATGTGCTCTCTACTGCTGAAAAACTCTCAGACGCAGTCTCTGAATCAGCAGTTGATATAGACTGTACCACCGAATCGCTGGTGGCTGCCGAATCCGAATTTGAACCGGATGTGGACTGTACCTCCGAATTACTGTCATCCGCTGATATCGAATTGGCATCTGAAACCGATTCCGCCTCCGCTGCTGACTGCGAAGCCTGTTGCTCAAGTGTAGGTATCTCCTCCTGCTCACTCAGTTCCTCTTCCAGTTCTGCTGCATAAACCAGATCCGCATCCGTCAGCACACTGACTCCCCCAAGTGCAACTCCGACACCTGCCATTCCTTTTAAGATACTGTTAACCTTTTTCTTCTTCATGTCGCTTCCCCTTTCCCTCTCCTCAGTGCCATTCTCTGCACTGTCTAAACCAACATTTGTGAAAAAAGCAACTCGTAATACTGCCATTAAGTTACAGTACACCTTATTATCTATAATATACCATAGAACAAGCGGTTTTTCAAGCCAGCCTCATCGGAATTCGTGCACAAAATACATACTCATTTTTATATATGAAAAGAATGACCACCTCGTCAGAAGCGGCCATTCTCTTTGCATATGATCTTATCAATTATTTCAGATCGTCATCTTTTTTCTTCTTGCCTCTGCCAGCTCCAAACAAACCTGCAACTGCTGCTGCCGCTGTTCCCAGCCAGGTAAGTGTCATTGCATCACCGGTTTCAGGATTGTCAGAAAGCGGAACATCCTCATCTGCAATATCTGTCAGATCATCCTCATCCATTACTGCAAGAGGTACATCCTCATCTGCGATATCAGTTGTATCAGCATCTCCCTTTCCATCTGTGTCAGGAGTATCAACATCATCTACATTTGTATCATCAAACAGATCTGTACCGTCACTCAACGGCGTATCCTCATCTAAGATGTCGGTTGTATCGGTTGTGTCATCCTCAGTCGTTGAAGGTGCAACAGGGTTGGTATCTGTAGCTGAACCAGTGCCACCGCCGGTGAATCCTCCATTTCCGCCTGAAGACTGACTATTGCTTGTGGAAGTGCTCTGGCTAGCTGAGATGCTTGCGCTATCGCTCTCGCTGGTGCTGGTTGATGCACTCAGGCTAGCGTCTACTTCACTCTGGGATGCGCTTGCACTCGTGCTTGCATCTACCTGGCTCTGGGATGCGCTTGCACTCGCGCTCTCGCTCTCAGACTTCGCCAAACTTGCTGCCTCACTCTCGGATTTCGCTTCGCTTGCCACCTCACTCTGACTCAAGCTAACAGATGCATTATAGAAGCTATTACTTGCTGAAATACTGTTACTTACGCTTAATGATGTTGCCTCTTTTGCGCTGTTTACTGCTGACTCGCTTACACTAACTGACGTGCTCTTTGCTTCATTTGCGCTGTCTGCTGCTGACTCGCTTGCACTAGCTGACGTGCTCTTTGCTTCATTTGCGCTGTCTGCTGCTGACTCGCTTGCACTAGCTGACGTGC
>CALZQA010000098.1 GCA_945828315.1 uncultured bacterium
AGATAGCGTAGCGTCTCGTGGGCTCGGAGATGTGTATAAGAGACAGGTACAGGGGTAGGTTTTTACATGAAAAGAGAAATTGATGCATTTATCAGTTATATGCACGAGAAGCGAGAGACTTCAGCAAACACAGAAGCGGCATATACAAGGGATTTGCGTAAGCTGATGGAGTATGTGCAGCAGCAGGATCTGACAAGCTTTACACAGGTGAATGCCGGGCATCTGCAGGCATACGTAAGAGAACTGGAAGCACAAGGGCGAAAGGCTGCAACGATCTTACGTTTAATTGCAAGTGCAAAGGCATTTTTCAACTGGCAGATCAATGAAGGAATGCGCACGGATAACCCTGCAATGGGATTGAAAGCGCCCAAAATTGAGAAGAAACCGCCGGAGATCCTGTCGGAGGAGGAGATCGCAAGATTGCTGGATCAGCCTTCTTCCCGTGCGCCGAAAGAACTTCGGGATAAGGCGATGATGGAACTTTTATATGCCACAGGCATCCGTGTGTCAGAACTGATCTCGCTGGAACTGGATGACGTGAATCTTCCGATGGAATATGTGACTTGCCGGGATGGGCATAAGGAGCGGACAGTTCCTTTTGGAGCAACGGCAAAATGCGCCCTGGAGCGGTATCTGGAGAAGAGCAGGCCACAGCTTGTGGGAGATGCAAATTGCAAATTGCTGTTTACGAATTGTTCCGGTGAGCCCATGAGCAGACAGGGTTTCTGGAAGATCGTTAAATATTACGGAAAACAGGCTGGTCTGAAAGGAGAGATCACACCGCATACGCTGCGGCATTCCTTTGCTGCGCATCTGCTCGGAAACGGTGCGGATCTGAAATCCGTGCAGGAGCTGATGGGACATTCGGATATCTCGACGACGCAGGTATATATGCAGTTGTCGAATCGAAAGATACGTGAAGTATATAAAAATGCGCATCCTAGAGTATAGATATCGACAAAAAGGGACTGTGTTAACACAGTCCCTTTTTGTCGATATCTATGTCTTAAACGCGCTCCGCAATATCGTAGATCAGCTGCTCGGATTCCGCCCATCCGAGGCAGGGATCCGTAATTGATTTTCCGTAAATGTGCTCGCCGATCTTCTGGCAGCCGGGCTCTAAGTAACTCTCGATCATGACGCCTTTGACCATCTTGCGGATATCGGGAGCGATCTGACGATTATGCATGACTTCCATGACGATACGCACCTGTTGTTCATATTTTTTGCCGGAATTGGAATGGTTGGCATCAATGATCGCTGCAGGATTGACCAGATCCATCTTATCATACATTTCAATGAGACGCATGATATCTTCATAGTGATAATTCTGAACGGTATTACCGTGTTTGCTGACGGCACCCCGCAGGATGACATGTGTCAGGTCATTTCCGGTGGTGTCTACTTCGTAACCGCGGAAGGTGAAGTGGTGCGGATGCTGTGCGGCATAGACAGAGTTGAGCATGACAGAAAAGTCACCACTTGTGGGATTCTTCATGCCGGAGGCCACATCAAAACCACTGACAGTCAAACGATGCTGCTGATCCTCGACGGAACGGGCTCCGATCGCCACATAAGAAAGCAGGTCAGAAACGTACTCCCAGTTTTCCGGATAGAGCATTTCGTCTGCCGGCGTAAGACCGCTTTCACTGATGGCACGCAGATGCATTTTGCGGACAGAGATCAACCCTGCGATCATGTCCGGTGCTTTTTCGGGATCCGGCTGTGAAGCGATTCCCTTGTAGCCCTCTCCAGTCGTGCGTGGCTTGTTTGTATAGATACGGGGGATCAAAAGCAGGCGGTCCTTTACTTTTTCCTGCACCTTTGCCAGACGATTCACATATTCGCATACCGGATCCTCACTGTCTGCGGAGCAGGGACCGATGATGACTAAAAATCGGTCGTCCTTTCCGGTGAGGATGTCACGGATCTGTGCGTCACGGCTGTCTTTTATCGCTTTCATTTCTTTGGATAACGGATATTCTGTCTTGATCTTTCCGGGTGAGGGTAACTCACGCAAATAAGTAAAACTCATGATAAAAACTCCTTTTTAAAAAAATTTCTTTCGGATCTCTTCTACCGGCATTTCTTTGCCGGTCCATAATTCAAAAGCAGCTGCTCCCTGGTACAGCAGCATGTACATACCGTTAAAGGTCTTGCAGCCTATCCCAGATGCTTCACGCATCAGCTTTGTCTCAGTGGGATTGTAGATGATATCGGAAACGATAAGCTCAGGATGGAGCAGTGATGTATCGATGGGACTGGCATTGGTATGAGGAGCCATCCCGACGTTTGTTGCATTTACCAGCATGACTGCATTTTGCAGACGTGTCCGAAGCGCAGTACTATCGTTGATATCTTCCAGTGTGATGTCGCAGCCGGTCTTTTGCGCAACATGTGAGATAAACTGTTCTGTAGCATTCCAACTGGCATTTTGGCGTTTGAACATACGAATTTCTTTTACACCGTCCAGGGCTGCCTGCACACAGATCGCACTGGCAGCACCGCCGGCTCCCAGCAGAACGATCTCTTTTCCTGTGAGATCAACACCTTCAGCAGCGGCAGAACGCATAAAACCGATGCCGTCTGTTGTATGTCCAATCAGTCTGCCGTGATCATTTACAACCGTGTTGACGGAATTTGCCAGTGCCGCAGCAGGACTCAGCTCATCAACCAGACCAGCCATGGCTGTTTTTAAAGGCATTGTCAGATTCCAGCCTCTTGCGCCGAACAGCTTCAATGCATCGATGGCAAGCGGCAGTTCCTCCTCTGTCACCCGGTATGCCATATAGGCATAATCCAGATTCAAAAGCTGTGCAGCCGCATTGTGCATCATGGGGGATTTACTGTGTTCTACCGGGTCACCCAGCAGACACAGCAGTTTTGTAGTTCCGGTAATTTCCATAATATGAGGTTGCTCCTTTATCTAAAATCAAAAACCGAATCATGCGAGGTTTTCATTTCAATGCTCCATTCAACATAATAGTTGAAAATAAAAAAGATGTCAATTACAACCAATCACTTGCCCGAAGTGCCGGAAACGGTTATACTTAAAAGCAGATTTCAAATCTGAGGATGAACGGAGCGTAAATAAGATGAATACATATATCCGAAAAAAAGGTTATACGATTGGTGAACGGCCGATTATCTGTGTCCCGGTCGTGGCGGAAAAAAAGGAAGAGATCCTTGCGCAGGTCAGGAAGCTGGCGGATGAGCGTGCACAGATGATCGAGTGGCGGATCGACTGGTTTGAGGCGGCAGATGATACAAAGCAGGTGCTGGAAGTGATCCGGAACCTGCAGAAGATGTGCAGAAATACACTGCTGTTGGCAACCTACCGGACAAAAAGCCAGGGAGGTCAGGGAATGCTTTCGCAGGAGCGTGTGAAGCAGCTTCTGCTGACGCTTGCAGAATCGGGGGATGCGGATCTGCTGGATGCAGAGTATTATGAACTGGAACAGGCGGAGGAACTGTTTCAGAAGCTCCATGAGCGTAAGACACTGATCATTGCCTCGCACCATAATTTTGAGGAGACACCTTCTGCAGAAGAGATGTCGGGGCTGCTACGGAAAATGCAAAGATCAGGAGCGGATATCGTCAAGCTGGCAGTGATGCCGCGCAGACAGGCGGATGTGGCAGAATTGCTGTTGGCAACGGCGCAGTTTAAAGAGCAGTTCCCAGATACGCCTCTGATCACAATGTCAATGGGCAGCATGGGTGTTGTGAGCCGGGTCTGCGGCGAGAGTTTTGGTTCCTGTGTCACGTTTGGTGCGGGTGAGAAAGCGAGCGCGCCGGGACAGATGGGTAAACAGGAACTGGCACAGGTATTGCAGCTTTTGCATCAGGCGATCACCGGCGGCGATGCCAATATCTACCTGATCGGATTTATGGGTGCCGGAAAGAGCACTGTGGCGCTGGCACTCAGACAACTGTGCGGAATGGAGATCATAGATACGGACGAGGAACTGGTACGGCGCGCCGGTATGTCCATTCCGGAGATCTTCGAAAAGCGCGGACAGGAAACATTCCGCGAGATGGAAAGTGCATTGTTCCGAGAACTGTCAGAGATGAAAAATATGATCGTTTCCTGTGGCGGCGGTGCGATCCTGCGGGAGGAAAACCGTATGCTGATGAAAAAGAGCGGTACGGTGGTACAGCTGACGGCAGAGCCGGAAACGATCCTGGAGCGTGTGCAGCATGACCACAACCGCCCGATCCTGGAGGGCAAAAAAAATGTGACGGCGATCCGGGCGCTTTTGGAGGAGCGGCGGGAGGCATATGAGATGGCAAGAGATCTGGCAGTCGCAACTGACGGTCGCAGAACGCAGGACATTGCGGCTGAAATTCTGGAGAAGATAGAGGAGAGAAAATAGGATGTATTACGGAGCATTGAAAAAGACAGACATCGCAAACGGGCCGGGTGTGCGTGTCTCACTGTTTGTGTCCGGCTGTACACACCATTGTAAGGACTGTTTTAACCCGGAGACATGGAATTTTACATACGGTGAGGAGTATACAGATAAAGTGATGACAGAGATCTTGGAGGCACTGGAACCGGATTACATTCAGGGTATCACAGTTCTCGGCGGAGAGCCCTTTGAACCGTCCAATCAGAGGGAACTGCTTCCTTTGTATCACGCGATCCGAAGCAGATATCCGGAGAAGACGATATGGGTCTATTCCGGATACACACTGGAACAGGATCTTTTGCAGGAGAGCCGTGCTCGTATTGAAATTACAGATGAGATCCTCGCGCTGATCGATGTGCTTGTGGACGGTGAATTTGTATTGGAACAGAAAAATATTTCGCTCAAGTTCAGAGGATCGGAAAATCAGCGGATCATAAATCTACCCGAGTCGTTGGCTTCAGGTGAGACGATTTTGATTCCGGATGATGAAATAAAGTGAGAAAATCATAGATTTTTTTAGATAAATGTAGTATATTAGGGATTTGTGGAAGAAAACATTTTGAGATCTATCGAAGGAGAAAAGAAAATGGTTAAGGTTGTGAAATTTGGAGGAAGCTCTCTGGCCAGCGCAGAGCAGTTCAAAAAAGTAGGAGCGATCATCCGTGCAGATGAGTCGCGCAGATACGTGGTACCGAGCGCGCCGGGCAAGCGTCATGCGAAGGATACAAAGGTGACGGATATGCTTTACGACTGCTACAGTATTGCTGAGTCAGGAAAAGAGTTTTCCGGAAAGCTCGGAAAGATCAAGGACCGCTATGATTCCATCATCAAGGGTCTGGATCTGAGTTTGTCATTAGACGAGGAGTTCAAGACCATTGCAGAGAATTTTAAGAATAAGGTCGGCTCTGATTATGCGGCCAGTCGTGGTGAATATTTGAACGGTATCATCATGGCAGAGTATCTTGGCTATGAATTCATTGATGCAGCAACTGTGATCTTTTTTGATGAGGAGGGCAACTTTCTTGCTGACAAGACAAACGAGATCCTGTCAAAGAGATTAGAGGAATGCGAGAATGCCGTGATCCCCGGTTTTTACGGTGCAAAGGAGAGCGGTGAGGTGCATACTTTCTCACGCGGGGGCTCTGATATCACCGGCTCGATCGTAGCGCGTGCGGTGCATGCGGCAATTTATGAAAACTGGACGGATGTATCCGGATTTCTGGTTTCCGATCCGCGCATCATCGACAATCCGGCCGTCATTCATACGATCACTTACAAGGAGCTGCGGGAGCTGTCTTACATGGGTGCCGGTGTGCTTCACGAGGATGCGATCTTCCCTGTGCGCAAGGAAGGTATTCCGATCAATATCAGAAACACCAATGCGCCGGAAGAGCCCGGTACGATGATCGTGGAGAGTACCTGCCATCAGCCGGAATATACGATCACCGGTATAGCAGGTCTTCGTGATTTTGTTGCAGTAAACGTGGACAAGGATATGATGAATTCAGAGGTTGGCTTCTGCCGAAAGGTGCTGCAGGCATTTGAAGAGAATGATATCTCCATTGAACATATGCCTTCCGGTATCGATACAATGACTGTTTTCGTACAGCGTCACGATTTCGAGGGAAAAGAGCAACAGGTGCTCTCTGCGATTCACAAATATGCCGCACCGGATACCATCGAGATTGAGGGAGGTCTGGCACTGGTAGCAGTAGTGGGACGTGGTATGAAATCAACACGCGGTACGGCGGGCAGGATCTTCTCTGCACTGGCACATGCCCAGGTCAACGTCAAGATGATCGATCAGGGTTCCAGCGAGCTGAATATCATTATCGGTGTGAGCAACGACGACTTTGAGCGTGCCATCCGTTCTATTTACGATATTTTTGTGGAGACACAGTTATAGGATATTTTTGGACAGAATTCACAAAAAAGTGCGTTAAAAAAAATCAGTCATTTTTGTCAAAAAAGGTTGCATGAATTCGACAGATTCTATAAAATAAAAGATAAGTAGACAGAGGATTCTTTTATATTTATATATAAAGGAGAT
>CALZQA010000099.1 GCA_945828315.1 uncultured bacterium
CGATATAGCGTAGCGTCTCGTGGGCTCGGAGATGTGTATAAGAGACAGGAATATTCAGAATCTCCGGTGTGTTCTCACTGGGGCCGTCATCAAAGGTCAGATACACAGTCATGGGCTCATCCTCCTTGCGAAGATTGTCCTCTAACTTAATGCATTCACGAACCTTTTCCCTTGCCTCCGATACATTTTTTTCGGCCGACGCATCATCTTCATCTGAAATCTCCGGATCATAAGTTACATAGTCACCATCATTCTCAGGCGAAGGTGCATTTGCCTCGGTTCTGATCTGCGTGCTCTCAAGCATCTTTTCTGCAAGAATACCGATCTGATCTTGAAGGGAAGAAACACGGACCATCAAAAAAATATTGATTCCCATACAGATCGCCATCCAGATCACGATAAACAGAATGATCCCGGTCTTGATCCGGTTGATCCTCTGACGACGCGCACGCTGTTCCTTTAATCCCTGCGGCGCTCCGGATTTTGCATTTTTATTTGTATTGCTCATATATAATAATACTCCAAATCATTTACATAACTGTTCAGTAAGTCCATTCTACCATACTTTATGAAAATATTGTGTTAGAATTTTCAGGAATATTTTCGCTATTGTCTGATAACTTGCCATAAAAAACAAGCCCTGGCGCATTTCGCGCCAAAGGCCTGTTAAAAGTATCTTATCACCCTTTAAAATCAATATGTCCTCCGACTGCCAGTTCCGCTTCGGTCATCACATTGTCACTCATGGAAGCGTAGGTCATATCCTGAACTTTTTTGATCAGTTCTTCGATGGAATTGGCTGACACGATCTCAATATCCTCATCACCGGAAATTCTCTCCTCACGATCCGGATCATTTGTCTTGTCCGCCTTTTCTCCCCGATTCTTTTGCCGAAGTTTTTCCAGACGCTTCTCATTTTCTTCCCGGGATGCTTTTTTCTTTGCCTCTCTCTTCTCGGCTGTCTTTTTCTCCAAGCGCTTCTGCTGCGCTTTTGCATTTGCAGTGGCATTTTTATCCACCGCGGCAAAAAATGATGACGCTCCGTTATCATTTACCTTGATACCAAATCCCTTCACACCCGCGGTGTTTCCAATACTCTTCGCCAACTGCTCGATCTGTGACTGCGCACCGCTCAGAATATTTTCGTACTTCTTTCGGTACTCGGAGTCTGTCGCCATCTTCTCGATCTTTTCCTCATCGATCAGCACGACTGTCTTGTTTTTGTTCGCATACTGCGCGGCATTTGCCTCGGCATTTGCTTTCTGGTCCTTGCTGACCAGGATAAAATCATAGTTTCCGTACTTGGCCTTCAGCTGTTCGTAATACTTCGCACCCTTTTCCGAAAGCTGTGGTTCACCGATCGTCTTGCCGTTTACCTTACCTTTTTTCTGTGTACTCTCTGCATAAGCTGTGGCCACAGTATTTGACACATCTGCTGTTCCGACTGTTGTTCCCATATACATATCCTCCTTGACATTTTCGTTCGCGCGCAATTCCCTTCGCGCACGGAGCTCGTTCTGCGATTTCTGCCACACGCAAAAATCACTGATCTTTACAAGAGATATATCGGCAGCAATCGCCGGATTGTTTAGTGCCCCGGAAACAGATCTTCACCTTTTACGATCGCTATTCCCTGTTCCTCGTCGCCAAGCACGATCAGCTGATCTCCCGCTTTGATATCAAACACTTTTCTGGCTTTTGCCGGAATGACGATCTGACCTTTTTCACTTACAGTTACCAGTCCAAAAACATGTTTTCCCTTAGGCGGTACACCAAGTCCAAAAAAATCATTGCTCTCATATTTGACCAGATCGTCCAGAGTCACGCCGAACACTTCTGCAAGCAGGGTACATTTGACAATATCCGGCAGAGATTCACCTGTCTCCCACTTGGATAACGTCTGGCGTGATACACCAATCTTTTCCGCGAGCTCTTCCTGCGATAAATGATGAAGTTTTCGCAGATCTATCAAATTACTGTGAAACATTTTTCCTCCCAAATGCTTTTAAGCTGCCTGCTTTGGACGGTCAGTTTTCTTTTTTATGCCAAGTACACACCAACGCAGCAGCGGTATCCTTGATACAATTTCATACAACAGCCATCCACCGCCAAATGCTGCCACACCGCTGATCAGATATGACGGTAATGCGGACAGCCCTGTGTATCTGTTCATCCAGTATGCAACAGCCGCCAGGGACAGATAATGAAAAACATACAGCCCAAAACTCTTTTTTGTCATCCAATCCGCAAACGCATTCGTCCGGTCACCCCATCGTTTCATTACCGCAAATATTGCGAGTATTGCTATCCATCCGTAGGCAATCGAGAACGGGCTGTTCACGACCGGAGCCTCCGCATAATTTTCTCCGAAATAATAATACGCATATCCGCAGGCAAGAACCACTGCCAGGGCAGCCAGTACGTGCCAGTATTTGCTCAATCGTTCTATCACTTCTTCATGCGCAAACACAAAATATCCCAGCAGAAAACAAAAACCATAGATTCCAAACCGGTACACAGCGATAACCGGCGTATTCAGTATTTGAGCTGAAATCCACACCGTCACACCCAGAGCAATCAGGATGAGCGGATTCGTCTTTTCACAAAGGTGATATAGTTTTCCGATCTCAAATTTTCGGATCAGCGCCAGACCCAAGGAAAAAATCCATAACATCTGTATGTACCACAAAACCCCCGTTCCGGACACTGCCATGATCACATACAAGAACACTTTCGGAACCCCGGATGCCATTTGCTCAAATGCACCACCCATAGCCATATTCAGATACCCCAGCATCCACTGGAAAACAAACAGGCCGATGGTAGACGGCACCAGCAGTTTTCTTGTTCTGGATGCAAGAAATTCCCGAATGGTATGCTGTTCCAGATAATATCTGGAGCTCATACCGGAAACAACAAACAATATCACCATGAACCACGGATACAGGACATACTGTAAAGCATCCTGATACTGCACCTCCTGAAACGGTCCGATCACACTGGTAGTCAGCACGCTGTTATACATGTAGATCACATGATACAATACTACCAGAACAACCGTCATCCAGCGAATATTGTCTACATAATGTTTTCTCATACTTTTCCCACCTTTGCTATGATTTTTAACATATTATACAAGAATGGAACGCGTATGACCACCATCTGATTTTAACATAATTCGCAAATTATTGTTAAGATTCGTGGCAAAATTCATTGCATCACGATTTTTTCACTGATCTGCACGCCTGTGGGGGTGGTTGCCAGGCCACCCTTTGCAGTTTCGCGGATCTCCTCATCCATATGCTTGCCGATATTGTACATCGCATCAAACACCTCATCCGCCGGGATCTTGCTCCTGATTCCCGCTAATGTCATATCCGCTGCAGTCACTGCATTGACAGCCCCCAGCACATTTCGCTTTACACACGGTACTTCCACCAGCCCTGCCACCGGATCACAGGCAAGTCCCAGCAGGCTTTTGAGTGCCAGCGCCGAGGCATTGGCAATCTCCGGTGCCCCGCCACCCAGCAGATAGACCAATCCTCCGGCTGCCATGGCTGACGCTGCTCCGATCTCGGCCTGACAGCCGCCCGCCGCCCCGGACAGAGACGCTCTGGAAGCGATCACACCGCCGATGCCCCCGGCCACATACAGAGCTTCTACCATCTTTTCATCCGACAATTTTTTCTCTTCCTGTATGCTGAGAAAAACTGCCGGAACGACACCGCAAGAGCCTGCGGTAGGCGCAGCTACGATTCGTTTCATGCAGGCATTGGATTCACTGATCTTTAATGCTTTCTCCATAACACGTCCGATCAAATCACCACAGAGCAGTTTTCCTTCCATGCGTCTTTTGAAAATTTTTGCGCCTTCGCCGCCCACCAGTCCGCTGGCAGAATAAAGCTTGTCCTCATAATCTTCGTAAGAGGCATGCATTGCCTGGTAGATTCCCAGCATTTCCTGATGAGATGCCTCCTGCGTTTTCTGCAGTTCTTTGCATTCCTCCATCTGCACCAATTTCCAGAAAGGAGTTCCTTTTGCTTCTTCTTCCAAACATATTTGCTTCAATGATTCATACATAAGATCAGTCTCCTGCTATACTCAGATAAGTTACCTTTACAATTCCCTCCAAATGGGCGAGCCACCGGATCGCCTCTTCCGGAACCTCCTGATCACACTCGATGACCATGACCGCATCACCGCCCCGGCTCTTTCGGTAGAGCTGCATCGTTGCAATATTTACAGATTTATGTGCCAGCATGGATGTTACCTCTGTCACATGTCCCGGCTGATCGACATTGTGTACGATCAGTGTCGGATAGTCTCCGCTGAAATTTGCCGTCAATCCGTCCAGCTCACAGATCTGGATCCGTCCGCCTCCGATGGATGCTGCAACGATCTCCAGCTCTTTTCCGGATTCTCCGGTCAAAAGCATCTTTACGGAGTTCGGATGCACCTCTCCGAGATCAATTCCATGAATCCTGTAACTAAGTCCTGCCTTTTCTGCTGCTTCAAAGCTGTGCGGAATGACCGGATCATCCACTCTGTAGCCCAGCAGACCTGCCAGGATCGCCCGATCCGTACCATGCCCTTTTCCGGTAGAGAGAAACGAACCGTGGAAATAAATATCGGCATTTGTTATCTTCTCCCCCATCAGCTTTCTTGATACCAGCCCGATCTTCACCGCTCCCGCTGTATGCGAGCTGGAAGGGCCTACCATCACAGGCCCGACAATATCCAGTAAATTCATGTTCTGCCTCCGCGCTCTCTCGTTGTCATAAATTTCATATGATGCGAAAAAGGTGCTCTGTCCCTATGGACGAAAGCACCTTTGTTCTTCATTCAGCATATTTTTTTACGGTTCTTATGCGTTCATCTGTGCAGCAACCTCTGCAGCAAAGTCCTCGTTCTTCTTCTCGAGTCCCTCACCGGTCTCAAAACGAACGAACTTCTTTACTTTCACAGTTGCTCCGACTTCCTTAGAAAGTTGCTCGATATACTTGCCAACAGTCTGCTTTCCGTCCTCAGCCTTTACATAAACCTGATCTACTAAGCAGATCTCCTTTAACTCTTTGCTGACACGTCCCTCGATCATGCCGTTGATCACCTTCTCAGGCTTCTGAGACTCCTTGGGATCGTTCATGATCTGTGCCAGTAAGATCTCTTTCTCATGTGCGATGTAATCAGCACTTACCTCATCGCGAGATACATACTTGGGAGATAAAGCTGCAATCTGCATTGCGATATTCTTTAATCCCTCTTTTACCTCATCATTAACAACAGAGGTCTCAGCGTCAACGATAACACCGATTCTTCCGCCGCCGTGTACATAGGTAACAACACATCCGTTCGGCTCTGAAACCTTCTCGAAACGACGGATCTTTAAGTTCTCACCGATCACTGCAACCTTCTCTACCAGTGCCTCGGAAACAGTCTTGGAACCGTCCTCGATCCACTTCTCTGCCATGAATGCATCCATATCTGTTGCGTTGGAAGCAACTGCCTGCTTTGCAACAGAAGCTACGAATGTCTGGAAAGTCTCGTTCTTTGCAACAAAGTCAGTCTCAGAGTTTACCTCTACAACTGCTGCGGTGCTATCGCCATCTAATGCTACCATGCAAAGACCCTCTGCTGCGATACGGCTTGCCTTCTTCTCAGCCTTTGCCTGTCCGTTCTTTCTTAAGAACTCAACAGCCTCGTCCATATCTCCGTTGGTCTCGTTTAATGCTTTCTTACAATCCATCATACCTGCGCCGGTCATCTCACGCAGTTCTTTTACCATTGCTGCTGTAATAGCCATCGATTTTTTCCTCCAAATCTGTAGTCGTAAAATTATGCCTCTACTGCTTCTTCCTCTGCGACATCCTCGCCCTCGTAAACAGCATCCTCTGCTGCACCCTGATTTGCCTCTACGACAGCGTCTGCCATCTTGGAAACGATCAGCTTTACGGCACGGATCGCATCGTCATTGCCGGGGATCACATAGTCTAACTCCTCAGGATCGCAGTTTGTATCAGCGATACCGATCAGGGGAATACCTAATGTATGAGCCTCCTGTACGCAGATACGCTCCTTCTTGGGATCTACGATAAAGATTGCATCAGGAATCTTCTTCATCTCTTTGATACCGCCAAGGTTCTTCTGCAGCTTCTCTAACTCTTTCTTCAGCGCGATAACTTCTTTCTTAGGAAGTACGTCAAATGTTCCGTCCTCCTCCATGCGCTCGATATCTTTTAATCTCTTGATACGGCTCTGGATGGTCTTGAAGTTGGTCAGCATACCGCCTAACCATCTCTC
>CALZQA010000100.1 GCA_945828315.1 uncultured bacterium
TTTATAAATCAAAAATCTTTCAAAAAACACTTGACTATTTATAGTTTGTCACCTCTTCTTTTTTTGATATAATTATATCATTTTTTTGATATCAGTAAACAAAAAACAAATAATTTTCAATCTGCTCGCGGCTCACAGAATGATACACATTCATGATAAACGGCTTATTTTCCAGCACAGCCTCAAAGATCTGTGCCAGCCCCTCCTGCCAGCTGTCATAGGTCTTTTTCCCCTGAAGTGCGCGGGTGGCATCCTCCACGTACTGCAATCAGATGTTGAAATATGAATATTTTGTGTCTTTCTTGACTTTTATTTTTACAGCGCTATAATAGTCTGATTACACGGAAGAAACGGAGGAATTTACGTGACACTACTATTTGAGATCATTATCTGCTTTCTTGCAGGCATGGGTGCCGGACTTGGCACCGGATTTGCCGGAATGAGTGCTGCTGCAGTCATCAGTCCCATGCTCATCACTTTCTTAGACATGCCTGCCTACGAGGCGGTGGGCATCGCGCTTGCCAGCGATGTACTCGCCAGTGCAGTCAGCGCCTACACCTATGGTAAAAACAAAAATCTGGACATTAGAAACGGCTTTGTCATGATGATTGCTGTCCTGGCATTCACCTTCGTCGGAAGCTTTGCAGCCAGCAAGGTCCCCAACTCCACGATGGGCAGCTTTTCCACCGTGATGACACTTCTCCTTGGTATTAAATTCATCGTTAAACCGGTCATGACGACCAAAGAAAAAATGACTGAGACAAGTCCGAGAAAACGATTCGTCCAGTCTGTCATCTGTGGTTCTGTTGTCGGCTTTATCTGTGGTTTTGTGGGAGCAGGCGGCGGAATGATGATGCTGCTTCTCCTGACCAGTGTGCTCGGCTATGAGCTGAAGACTGCCGTCGGAACAAGTGTCTTCATCATGACCTTTACCGCACTCACCGGCGCAGGCAGCCATTTTATGATCGGAGGCATGCCGCTGCTTCTGCCTCTTGTACTCTGCATCGTATCCACGCTGCTGTGGGCCCGCATTGCTGCCAGATTCGCCAACAAGGCTAGCGCCGCCACCCTCAACCGTGCGACCGGAGTCGTGCTGACGATATTGGGCGGTGCGATCTTTCTTGTAAATCTGTTGAAGTAATTCTGCAACTATTCAGACCAGCCGGCTCTGAATAATAGCATTTTAGAAAACTTTTATATTTTTGACACATGCGGTTCACATTTCCACAATATACTAATATTGTTCAGATAAGGAGCCGTAAGTTTTACGGAACCCCGGTCGGCTCCGACAAAAAACAACAGGGCTTACGCACATGAGATATCGATGTGCGAAGCCCTTTTATGATTCCTGTTATCAGTTGACCCGAAGCCCCTTCGGATAATGATTTTTCATGATGCCGTGGTCTGCCTTTCCCCAGCCCATCGGCTGCCCTTTATAGGTGACAAGTGTCCATCCCTTCAGGGAAGGGTCACAGGAGATCGTCTCTCCGCGAAGATATTTTTCCGGCTCATCCGTCTCGCAAACCTGCACTGCCTCTGACGGCTTCAGTGTCAGTGCCAGCGCATGGGACGGCTCAAACCGCTTCTTTTTGTTCGTGCCCAAATGCAAGCCCGGGCGCACAACCTTCAATCCCTTCAGATCCGGCATTGCTTCCGGCACAAGATAAAGCTGCTCTCCAAACTCCAGCCGTCTGCCGGAGAGTTCACAACGCATCGTCTGCCGTGCAAACTCCTCATAGCAGCTCCATGCAGTCACGCTCTCTGCTCCCGCTTGGTTCTTTTTCCCTTTTTTTCCTTTGCTTCCATCTCGCACAGCATTTTTCGTATCCGTGACAGACAGCAAACCGCTATTCCCGCGCACAGACAGCTCGCCGCGCTTTTTTAACCGCGCCACGAAATGTCCCTCTCCGCGCTGTCTGTGGGGCCAGATCCGGCCGGTGCCGGGGACGTTTCCCTCTGAGATCCCGAGTTTTTCTGTATCGATCGGCAAGAGTTCCAGATCCGGATACTCTGTCAGCAGCCAGCCGACCATCTCCTCATCCTCTGCCGGAGCAAAGGTACAGGTCGAATAGACAAGCACGCCGCCCGGACGCAGCATGCTGACTGCGCATGCAAGGATCTCCCTCTGACGCACGGCACACATTTCAACGTTCTCCGGAGACCATTCCGTGAGTGCTGCCTCCTCCTTGTGAAACATACCCTCGCCGGAACAGGGTGCATCTACCACGATCCGATCGAAAAATGATGTAAATCTTGTCTCCAATTCCTGCGGCGAATGATTCAAAACGACAGCATTTTTTATACCCATCCGTTCAATATTCTGTGACAGGATCTTCGCCCGGTTCGGAACGATCTCGTTGCACACGAGCAATCCCTCTCCTGCCATTCGTCCGGCGATCTGTGTGGATTTTCCACCGGGCGCCGCACAAAGATCCAGTACATACTCTCCCGGTTTCGGATCTGCCACTTCCACAACACACATCGCGCTGGGCTCCTGAATATAATAGAGTCCCATCTCGTGAAAGGGATGTCTGCCCGGCCGCTCCGCTTCCTGATAATAATAGCCTTCTTCTGCCCAGCTCACCGTTTCCAGTGCAAAAGGCATCTGCGCTTCAAACTGCTCGCGCTCCATTTTTAACGGATTGCGCCTGAGTCCGTAAGCGCGCGGCGTGTCATAGCTTGCCAAAAATGTATCTGCCTCTTCACCGAGGCTTTCTTTCATCCGCTCCACAAATGCCTGCGGAAGCTGTACCTGTCTTTGTTCGTCCATCGTTTTCCCTCTATGCCATAATATGATTTATACATGTTTTTCACGTACATTTTTCATCTGCTTATATAGTTCTGCATCCGTCATATGATTTTCCAGATTTGTCAGCAGCACAACACGCTTATCCTCCGGAGAATAAGTCACCTCACGCTGCCACAGATAAAAGTCCGGCCCGTCACCGATAACTGAAAAGCCTTTTTCATCAATACTTTCGTTACATCTTACTTTCATCAGTATATCGGTTTTACCGGCAAAAAGAAAGACCCGAATACACATTCCCTCTGTGTATCCGGGTTCATATCACTGCTTATATATCCCAATGTGATCTTCATATTTTCTCTATGCCGGCTCACCGATCATGGTCGGGATCTCCCGGTGCTCGATCGCAGTAGAAAAGACGATCTGTGTCTGGGTCTTACCGAACTTCTGCACCTGGGATACAAATGCCTCCAGCTCTTTCGTGTTGGAATAAGCCACCTCTAAGAGCATGGAATAATCGCCGGTGATACAGCTGCACTCAATGACATTTTTACATGCCCGTGCAAGGTTCAAAAATGCCTCTTTCTTTCCTGACATCACCTCAACATTGATGAAGGCACGGATGCGGTTTCCAAGCTTTTCTTTGTTTACACAGGTATGATAACCAAGGATATAACCCTCCCGCTCCAGCTTATCGATACGAGCTGAAGTCGCCGGAGAGGATAAAAACACCTGCGCCGCGATATCCTTTAAAGAAGTTCTTGCATTCTCCTGTAAGATATGTAAAATTTTTCTGTCCACACTGTCCAACTGCTGTCTCATCATCTTTCACCTCATAACATTTCCAAGCGTCTGCCTACAAATGAGAAAATCATCTGTTTTCCTGTCCTCCCGATATTCGGCATCAAAAAAGGCGCTTCAACCCCTTGGTTGAAACGCCTTCGTTTCGCTTAATTTTTTTAAGTTGTTGTTATAATAACATTCATTTTTTAATTTGTCCAGTATGTTTTGTTAAAAAACTAATCTTTCTTACAAATTCAGTCAAAATTGTACATAATCGTTTTCAAAAGAAAAAGCTTTTTAGTCATTTATCACAGGAAATGTCAACACCACTTTGAACAGGTCACCATCCACGATCAGTTCCAGCGTACCACCCATCAATTCCGTCAGGCTGCGGGCGATCGACAGACCCAGTCCGTTGCCCTCCGTGCTGCGTGAACTGTCCCCACGAACGAACCGCTCCATCAGTTCCTCACTCGTGATATTAAGCGGTTCTCTGGAAATATTGCGGAAGGTGATCTCTGCATGCTCTCCCACACGCTCCAGATTCACATAAGCACGTGTTCCGGGCTGCGCGTACTTGCATATATTGTTCATCAGGTTGTCAAACACCCGCCACAGGTGTCTGCTGTCTGCATTGATCCGGATCTGTTCCTCCGGTTCCCGGATCTGCAGTTCGATCTGCCCCTGTGCCAGTTTTTCCTCGTACTCTCCGATGGTCTGAACCAGTGTCACCTGCGCATCACACATTTCCATAACGACCTTCAGGTTTCCGGTAGAAGCCTTGGATGCCTCGATCAGATCCTCGATCAGCTTTTTGAGACGCGCCGACTGACGGCTGAGCACTTCGAGATACTCCTGCGCCTTTGGATTGTCCAGCTGCTCCTTGTCCAGCAGATCCACATAATTGATGATGGATGTCAGCGGTGTCTTGATGTCGTGTGACACGTTCGTGATCAGCTCCGTCTTAAAGCGCTCACTTTTCATTCGCTCTCCAACCGCAGCATTTATGCCGTCACTGATGGCATTGAGATTGTCTCCGTGCTTTTTGAACTCCCAGTACATCTTCGACGTATCGATCTTGCCTGTCAGTTCTCCCTGCGCGAGCTTCCTGCTGCCCTCCTGCAGGCGGTTCATCTGCAACAGTGCAAAACCAATGATCGGGTAAAGGATCAGTTTTTCCAAAAACCAGTATACAAATAACAATTCTGTGCTGTCCATGCTACAGCAAAACACGATTAACAAAAACTCCACACAGGTAATGACTCCGAGGATCAGCCATGCCTTCCACAGGAAACGCATGGTGTGCAACAGTTCAACCAAACGTTTCCAAGCACGACAACAGATCCTTCCCATCACTTTCACGCCTCTCCAGCAGAATTTTGCAATTGCATAAATCAGTGTGTGCCACCACCACTTACCGAGCTTACACCAGAGGGCAAAGCTCATGCTGCACTCGAGCAGAAGAAGGATTGCCAGGATCCCGACAGCCCCTGCAAACAGCCAGAAAATCAGATATTTCAGCGGATTCCACTCGGTGCCCACATAAACGACTGCGCAGGCGAGAAGCGCATCAATACACAGCACTCCACAAATATTTACGTCCACCGGTATTGCATCCCACGGCCGTTTGCACAGTGCATCTGTACCGTTCCGATGTCCTGCCGCGCAGAGCAAAAATACAAAGGCCGCGATCGCAAAGATCGCCGACAGGATCAATGCTGTCACAAACATGTAGCGGTATGCAAATGCAAAATCCACCAGCAGCTTCCCCTGCGCCAGCAGGTCACAGTCAGCAAAACTTGCTTTTACATCCAGAGGATCCTTCGCATAGGAAACGATATAGTAGCTGTCAACTTCCTTCGCATCCGTCCCCGGTACCACCGGAACGTTTGCCATTCCGGCTGACACATAGTCCACGCTGTATCCGTCCGCGTTCACCTCGCCCAACGCAAGCAGTTTCTGGTCATCAATGACACAGACATCCGATGCCCGCAGATACTGCCCGGAATTGGAAAACGTCAGCATGAGCGTAGAGATTCGCCAGTTTTCCATTGATTGGTCCAGATAAGAATTATCCAGTGTGCCATACATCTCCTGCGTACCCGACTGCACAAGAATCTCCCCGTTATATGGATAGAGGCGTTCTCCCACCTTAATGTACAGCGTCTCATTCATCCAGTCATAGAAATATCCATCTATAGCCTGATTCTCGCAGGTGTATTCGTCTTGTTCCGCATAATTATTGATCCACGCATAGCCAAACAGACTCATATCATAATCATACCCGGTATACGCACTCCAGTTACAGGAATAGAGATTCACATCGTTGCGATCGATGGCTCTGTCAATATTGCTGATCACATAATTATTCGGATCATTCAGATCCACCGCATCAAAATCATCGGTCCGAATGATCCCATAACGGAAATTCGTCTGATCCAGTTCCTTTAATGCTTCCTCATTTTCATTCATGTAATTGACCATTGCATACACGCTGTACCGGTCCAGAAACCGCTCGTTCACACGCGCAAGCACCGTCGATTCATCCTCACTGTACA
>CALZQA010000101.1 GCA_945828315.1 uncultured bacterium
AGATAGCGTAGCGTCTCGTGGGCTCGGAGATGTGTATAAGAGACAGCTGCGAGAGCAGGTAAATAACCAGTATCTGACCAAGGCGTATGAAGATGGCATGAATGCGTACAACAGCTACAAGAACGAGGAAGCCATCGAGCAGCTCTCGAAAGTCGTTGCCATGGATGAGCAGTATGATAACGGAAATGCGCTGTATAATCTGGCACAGGCATACCGCAAGACGGAAAACTGGGAAAAAGCAGTGGAGTGCTATTCCAAGGTCGTCGATCTGTTCCCCGGAAGCAGTCTGGCGTATAATGCCGGCCGCTATGTGACGCAGATTGAGCAGATCCTTGCTTCGCAAGAGTAGCAACGACCGTTTATAGATGATGTAAAAATTTCATATAATATTTTACAAAAGACACAGTATCGAAGCAGATACTGTGTCTTTTTTTCTTTATTCTAAAAGGAGGGAAGCAGATATGGAGTTTCTGTATGAAACAAAAACCGGAAGTCTGCGCATTTTCACACCGCGTGAGATTGATGAGTGCGTAGCCAGCGAGATGAGGGAGGAAGCGGACATGCTGATCGATAATTACCAGATCCGTCATTTGATCTTTGACTTCAGCAACACAGAATTTATGGACAGCTCAGGCATTGGCATGTTGATCGGCAGGAGCCGTAAGATGGGGTATATCGGTGGAAGTGTGGAGGCAGAAAACCTGAGTGAACGGGTGCAGAAAATTTTTACACTGGCAGGTCTGCCGAAGCTTATCACGGTTGTAAAGGAGGAACAATATGATTAGAGAGCAGGAACAGGAGATGAGCATGCGCTTTGACTCCTATCCGGAAAATGAACAGTTTGCACGAATGGTAGTTACCGCTTTCCTCATGGACTTAAATCCGACGGTGGATGAAATGGCGGATGTGAAGACGGCGGTGTCGGAGGCGGTGACAAATGCCATTATCCACGGTTATGAAGACTGTGTGGGACAAGTGTCCCTGACTTGCCGAAAGCACGGAAAAGATGTGATGGTCACGGTTTCCGATCAGGGAAAAGGAATCGCAGACGTGGAACGGGCGAGGGAGCCGTTTTTTACGACAAAACCGGAGGCGGAGCGTTCCGGCATGGGGTTTTGTTTTATGGAAGCGTTCATGGATGAGGTACATATCACGTCGGCGGAAGGACGCGGCACCAGTGTGGAGATGAAAAAGCACCTGCATCTGCCTGCGGGGGAGTAGCAGATGGAGCACACCATGGACTTGCTGTTACGTGCAAAAAACGGGGATAAAAAGGCAGGAGAATTGCTGGTGCAGGAGAACCTGGGGCTGGTGGGAAGCGTGGTCAAACGTTTCGAAAACAGGGGCTATGAGCGGGAGGATCTGTTTCAGATCGGGGCCATCGGACTGATGAAGGCAATTGAAAAATTCGACTTCTCCTATGAGGTACGCTTTTCCACGTATGCAGTTCCGCTGGTAACCGGAGAGATCCGGCGATTTCTGCGGGATGACGGCATGATGAAGGTGAGCCGCAGCATCAAGGAGAGCGGCTGGCGCATAAAAAGGAGCAGAGAAAAGCTGGAGCAGCAGCTGGGGCGCAGCGTAACGATGCAGGAACTGGCGGAGGATACCGGACTTTCGGAGGAGGAGATCGCGCTGGCGATCGATGCCTCGGAGGAAGTTACTTCGATCTATCAGACGGTTTACCAGTCCGACGGCAGTGAGTTGTATCTGGTGGACAAGATGGCGGATGATGCACCGGAGGAGGAACAACTGTTAAACCGCGTGACCGTCCAACAGCTGATTGAAACGCTGGAACCAAGAGAACAACAGCTCATCCGACTCCGTTATTTTGACGGCAAGACACAGAATGAGGTGGCGGATCTGATGGGAATGACGCAGGTGCAGGTGAGCCGGATGGAAAAAAAGATCCTGCAAAAGATGCGCCTGATGTGTGAAAAAACTTAACGAATATGGTACAATAAAAATAATAGAGAAGCAAGCCGCTGCAAAGGATAAAACGAGAAGGCAGGGGATGCCACGAAAGGAATTGCGGAAAATGGAGAACAGCCAGCGTTTTTTTGAAAACAGAGATTGTAAATATTTTCCCTGCCATGCAGATATGGAGGGCAGAGACTTCAACTGCCTGTTCTGTTACTGTCCGATGAATCCGTATCCGGACTGTCCGGGTGCTCCGGTCTTCCGGGAAAACAAGGCGGGGCGGATCTACAAGGACTGCACCGGATGCAGTTTTCCACATGTACCGGAAAACTATGATGCGGTGCTGGCGTTTCTGCGAAAGAAAATGTATGAAAAAGAAAAAACTGAGGAGTAGGCATATCACACGATGTCTACTCCTCTCTTTTTGCTTTGTTCAACCCTTTTGTCATATGACTGCCGCCCTCCAAAAACCGGGCACGCTTGACGGAATCTTCCCCGTAGCGGTCGCGGATCTGATCGATGGCGGCATTCAGCTTTGAGAGCTTTTCGGGGGCAGGACCGCCTGTGACGGAAGCGGAAAAAAGCTCCATCTGGCTATAGGCATCATCTGTGATCTTTCCGGTGGAAACACCCAAGAGCCGGATCGGTGTATGATCCCACAGCTGGTCAAAAAGAACGCATGCTTTCTGATAGATGATCTCTGTCACGTTCGTGGCATCCTCCAGTCCCGCCTGATGAGAGGTGGTGCGAAATTCACAGTCCTTGATGGTGACAGTGACGCTGCGGATATAGGCTTTGTCGGCGCGCAGCCTCGCACCCACTGTCTCACACAGAGACAGAAGGATCTTTTTGGCGCTGTCGGCATCCGTCACATCAAAGCGCAGCGTGACGGAATTGCCGTAGCTTTTGGCGGCGTCGCTCTCGCTGCGCACAGGAGATTCATCGATACCGCCCGCAAATTCCCACATGGTTTTGCCCTGTTTGCCGAAATGAAGCTGTAGGAGCTCCGGGTCCATCCGTGCAATATCACCGATGGTGCGGATGCCGAGACCCGCCAGCTTTTTTGCGGAGGAGCGGCCTACCAGAAAAAGGTCGCCCGCAGGCAGCGGCCACATTTTCTTCTCGATCTCCTCCGGAAACAGCGTGTGTACCTTGTCCGGTTTTTCAAAATCCGATGCCATTTTAGCCAGCAGCTTGCAGTTCGAGATACCGATGTTGACCGTAAAGTGCAGTTCCTCGCGGATGCGGTCTTTCAGACGGTGAGCAAATGTTACCGGATCGCCATAGATGCGACCGGTTCCGCTCATATCGCAGTAAGCCTCGTCGATGCTCGCCTGTTCCACGACCGGTGCCACTTCTTTTAATATGCCGATAAATGCGCGGGAATTTCGCACATACTCATCAAATTTCGGTTGTACCACTACAAGATCCGGACATTTTTCCAAAGCACGGGACAGCGGTTCGCCGGTGGTGACACCGTATTTTTTTGCAGGTGTGGATTTCGCCAGAACGATACCGTGACGGGTCTTCGGGTCGCCGCCCACCGCCGCCGGGATATTGCGAAGATCCCGTTCCATATGCAGTTGTTCCATCTCATATTTCGCCTGCCAGCTCAAAAAGGCAGAATTCACATCAACATGAAAGATCAGCCGGTCCATGCCCGCCTCCTGTGTTTTGTCGAATCTATGTTTGCTTTCGTATCCATTCTAGTCGATTCTATCTGATTTTACAATGCATAAAAAAGAATCAACCCGCACATCCTACACAAAAATAAAAGGAAGGCTTGAAATGTTGGAAGAATTGAAAAAAATACAACAAAAAGGGAAGGCAAGCATACAGCCGGCGCAGCCCATCTACATTCAGAGCAGCGGAACCGTGGTAGGGAAGATGGAAGGCGAAGGTCCACTGGCATCCTATTTTGATATGATCTGCGACACCGATAAATTCGGCGAGGAGACCTGGGAAGCGGCGGAGAGCCGGATGCAGAAGGAGGCAGTGGCACTGGCGCTGGGCAAGGCAAATCTGCAGGCTACCGATATCCGTTATGTCTATGCAGGTGATCTGCTGGGGCAGAACATAGCCACCTGTTTCGGTCTGATGGATTACGAGATCCCGTTATTCGGGTTATACGGCGCCTGCTCTACGCTGGGAGAGGGCATGTCCCTGGCAGCCATGTGTCTGGCGGGCGGTTTTGCAGACCGGGTGCTGGTGGTGACCTCCAGTCATTTCGCCGGCGCGGAAAAAAACTTCCGGTTCCCGGTAGAATATGCAAATCAGCGCCCGCTGTCCGCCACGTGGACAGTGACAGGCAGCGGTGCCTATGTGCTCGGTACCGAAAAGTCGCAGGTGAAGATCACCGGATTTACAAACGGAAAGATCATGGATTACGGGATCAGGGACGCGCAGAATATGGGTGCTGCCATGGCACCGGCCGCCATGGATCTGATCAAAACCCATCTGAAGGATTTCGGGCGAAAACCGGAGGACTATGACAAGATCGTTACCGGTGACCTGGGTACCGTAGGACAGGAGATCCTGATCAAGCTGTTAAAGGATGAAGGGATTGATATCAGCAGTGTGCATGAGGACTGTGGAATGAAGATCTTTGACAGCGCGGAGCAGGGCACACAGGCAGGCGGAAGTGGCTGTGGGTGTTCGGCAGTGGCCTTGGCGGCCTGGTATCTGCCAAAGCTTATGAGCGGCGAATACCGGCGGATCCTGTTTATTCCCACCGGTGCACTCATGTCGCAGGTCAGCTTCAATGAGGGACAGAATGTCACGGGAATCGCGCACGGTGTTGTTCTTGAATATGCCGATTGACGCCGGTGAATGTATAGGGGTTGCTGCGTGAAGGCCGTGGCAAGTGTAATATCAAAATCATGAATTTGGAGGAAGAGAACATGGACTATGTGATCGCGTTTGTGGTGGGAGGAATCATCTGTGCGCTGACACAGATCTTAATGGAAAAGACGAAGCTGTTGCCGGGGCGGATCATGGTGCTGCTGGTCTGTACCGGCTGTGTGCTTGGGGCGATCGGCGTTTACCAACCCTTTGTGGATTGGGCGGGAGCCGGTGCATCCGTACCGCTCCTCGGTTTTGGCAACGTACTTTGGAAAGGCATGAAGGAAGCCATTGACAGGGATGGATTCATGGGACTTTTCATGGGTGGATTCGAGGCGTGCGCGGTAGGAGTGAGCGCAGCACTCATACTTTCCTATATCGCAGCGTGGATCTTTAAACCGAAGATGCGAAAATAAAAAATGTAGTATATTTTTTGCAGAACAGGAAACATTAAATAAAAACGAGCATAAAAAGGAGATCATTATGAAAGCAAAATCATTATTTTTCAAAAAAGTATTGGTGTGTGCAGTGCTGACAATGACATTTTGTATGACCACAGCCTGTGGCAACGGCACAAATAACAACGGAACAAATAATAACGCAACAGACAACAACGCTACCGTTCCGCAGGACAACACAAACGTTGACAATACAACCAACGGAACCGGTAACATGAATGGCACAGACAATGTGAACAATGCCACCGATAACAACGGTACGGTCAACAAGGATGTAAATGGTGACGGCGTTGTGGATGATGTGGTTGACGGCGTGGAGAATGTCGGAAACGACGTGGTAGATACTGTAGAGGACATCGGAAATGATGTGACAAATACCAATAACAACAACGGCACAGGCACCAACGCAAACGGTACAAACGGAACAACAAACGGCGCCGGAAGATAAGTCGGAAACAAAACGTGTTTCATTAGAAGATGCTGCTATACCATTGTGACGAGCATTGGTATAGCAGCTTTTTATCGGTATAAGGCTATCTGATCTCAGTGCAGATTCAGGTGTCAGATCTTAAATTAAAAAAAATGAAAAAAGGTGTTGACAACTGTCGAACCAGATGATATTATGTACAAGCTGTCGCGTGCGACTGGGAGACAGATCAGCCGGTCAGCAAAAAATAAATAAAAAAAGTTCTTGACAAACGCAAACAGTTTTGATAATATATAAAAGCTGTCGCGTGCGACAGGAAATGACAAAGAACCTTGATAATTGAACAGTGAAATAACCTTGAAAGATCAAAAAGATCTTACGAGAAAAATCAAGTT
>CALZQA010000102.1 GCA_945828315.1 uncultured bacterium
TCTCACAGCAACTTTATCCGCTTCTTCAGTTCTGTCATTTTCATTCTGCTTCGGATTTTCTTTATAATAATTGTTAAGAAGTTCTCCTGCCTCATCAATTGTAATATTGCCCTCGATACTCTGAATTGCAGTATCTATCAAATATTTTGAAGTTTTCAATCCATCTACAGCCTGCAATCCAATAGCCGTATGCCATACATAACCTTTCTCTCGCTTACCCGGCTCCGACTGTTTTATATATTCTTTAAATGGATCCGTTGTCATCAAAATACCTCCTGTCAAAACGATTTCAGTTATTTTAATTTTACTATATTTTCCCCTGTTTTACTACACCTAAAAGGCTTTACATCAAAAATGACAAAAAGCGACAGCCTCTTCGACTGTCGCCCTACTTTTCAATCGCCAGAACAACCTTTCTGTCTAAATAACTGCGGACAGAATGTTTATGGTGTCAGGCACTTCGCTCTTTTCGAGAAAACAAACGATCCATTTTTAGACAAGTTGCTCTATGATGAAAATCAAAAACATCCACTATTTAACGTAATGAGGCTGTGATTTCACAGGTCCTTTTTCTTATACGAATCTGCCCGAGCTAGTAATACCACTGTCTCACAATGGACGGTCGCGGGAAACATATCTACGCACCGCACTCTTTCCATGCGATATCCTCTCGCCTGAAGCACCTCCAGATCCCGTGCGAGGCTGGTGGGTTTGCAGGAAATATAGACCATGCGATCCACACCGTAATCGATGATCTTTTCCAAGGCCTTCGGATGAATGCCGTCGCGGGGCGGATCCAGAACAATGAAATCCGGCTTCTCGGTAATGTCGTCCAATACTTTCAGCACATCGCCCGCCAGAAATTCGCAGTTGCATAACCCGTTCAATGCAGCATTTTCCTTTGCCGCCTCCACAGCCTCCTCCACGATCTCCACACCGATGACCTTCTTTGCTACCGGTGCCAGGATCTGCGCGATCGTACCCGTGCCGGAGTACAGATCATAGACCGTTGCGCCGCCGCTGTTCGCATCTTGCAGATCGCCCACATACGTTCTTGCAACATCGTAAAGCACCTCTGCCCCCAGAGAATTGGTCTGGAAGAAAGAGAAGGGACTGATCTTGAAGCGCAGTCCCAGCAGTTCCTCGTAGAAGAAACTCTCCCCATACAGGACATCTGTGCCCTCATCTTTCACCACATCCGCCACGCTGTCATTATGCGTGTGCAAAATCCCGGCAATTGTTCCATCCAGATCAAGCGCGGTCAGCGTCTTTACAAATCCACCCAAAAGTTCCTCTTCCCGGATGATCTCGCCCTTGATACGCGCCTGCGTATTGTGGAATGCGATCGCCACAAGATCCGGCTCTCCGTCTGCGGAACGAAACGCCTCATCCGGTCTCTGCAGCTGTGTCGTCGTGACCAGGTCCACCAGTATCTCTCCGGTCTTTGTCGCCTTGCGCACCAGAAGATGGCGCAGATAGCCTTCATGTGTATTTTTATGGAAATAACTGACATTTTTCAATGCAAAATAATCCAACGTCGCCGTCAGGATCTTGCGGAAATCCGCATCTACGATCCGGCAATCTGAAACCGTAACGATATCATAAAAGCTGCCGCGTTTATGCATGCCCAACGCCAATTCGCCATCCTTACACGTATCGCCGAAAGAAAACTCCATCTTGTTGCGGTAGCCGAACTGTCTGGGGCTTGCCATGACCCCCTCGAACACCGCATCAAAATCTCCGCCTGCCTCACTGATCACCGGAGCCAGCAGTTCCCGGATCTGTTTCTCCTTCAGGGCCAGCTGATCTTCATAGCTCAAATGCTGATAAGTGCAGCCGCCGCATGCGCCGAAATGCACGCAAGGCACATCCGTCCCGGTCAACTCCACCGGCGACGGCTCCAGCACTTCCAACAGATTCCCCTCACACTTCCCTTTTCTGGTTTTGCTTAGACGAAAACGTACCTTCTGCCCCTCCAGCGCGTTTTTCACGACTACCTTCTTCTCCTCGCCCTCTACGGCGACCACACATTTATTGGGAAAGGACACATGTTCTACCGTGCCCTCATAGATCTGTCCTTTTTTCATGCTTACTCCTTGTCCGCTCACAAAAAGAGCTTCGCCCAAAAGCGAAGCTCCCTTGATCGTTCTTTGTGTTTTACTCTTCTACGAAAGGCTCTTCCTCGTCTGCTTTCTCGTCCTCTTCCTTCTTCTCTGCAGGCTCTTCTTCCTTTACATCCTCATCGTCAAAAAAGTCTTCCTCGAACTCATCGTCCAGATCATCCTCAAAGTCCTCTAAATAATCCGGTGCAAAGAAACGGTACAGACCGTAAGCTGCGGCTGCCACAACCACGATGATCCCGATGATCGCAAAGATCGTCTTCGCCTTCGGTCCTCTCTTCTCCTCTTCCTCTTTTTTGTTGATAAGCTCGGATACCTTGCTGATGTTGGTTGAAAGTAAATTCTGTAAATCCTCGATTCTGTTCATGCTACCTACTCCTTTTTCTCTTTACTGATCGCATCTGTCCGGAATCGTTCGTTCCGATACAAATTTCCATATAGAGTATTCTAACATATTTTGCCCCAATCGCATAGCAAAAATTTGTATTTTAGAATATTTTTATACTTTTTTTAACTTTGCAAAGCTTGCAAACATCTTCTTCGTACCAAAGCGGTCAAAATCTACCGTCACCTCATAATCTCTGCCGCCTGCAATGATCTGTGTAACCGTTCCCTCGCCAAACTTGATGTGGTGGACCCGGTCGCCTTCGCGATAGGATAGTGTCATCTGATCCGTCGCATTCGTGGAAAATGCCTTCACCGGTACTTTGACGATGGGTTTTTCACGCAGGATCTGCTTTGCAGCGTTCACATAGGGAGATGTTTTTTCGGTCTGCGACGGTCTCGGTATGCTCTTTCCGGTGGCCACTGTTCCGCTCAAAAGATCCACTGGGATCTCTGAGACAAAGCGCGACACCTTGGAATACATCGTCTCGCCGCGCACCATGCGCATTTTTGCGCTGGTGATCGTCAGGCGCTTCATCGCCCGGGTGATGCCCACGTAGCACAGTCGGCGTTCCTCCTCCATCTCCTCGTCCGCATTGTCGCTGGTGATCGTCATATAGCTGGGAAACAGGCCGTCCTCCAGTCCTGCCAGATACACGTTCGGAAATTCCAGTCCCTTTGCGGAATGGAGCGTCATGAGCACTACATACTCACTGCCCTCCACAACCTCATCGATGTCCGCCACCAGCGCGACTTCCTCCAGAAATCCGGACAATGTCGGCACCTCCGTGCTCTCCTCGTAAGTGACTGCCTTTGAGATCAATTCATCGATATTTTCGACCCTGGCATCTGCCTCCGGCGTGTTCTCCGCCTCCAGCTCCCGCACATATCCGGTGTCCTGTATGATATTCTGGATCAGCTCCGGCACGCTTAAAAAGTTTGCCTTGCTGCGCATCGTCTGGATAAACGTCACAAAAGGCGCGATCTTTGCCGCGGAACGTCCGACAGTCGGGATCTCATCTGCGATCTTTGCCGCATCGTAAAAACTCATCTCATTCCCGTCTGCATAGGTCTGCACTTTGTTGATCGTTGTGGCTCCAATGCCGCGCTTTGGAATGTTGATGATACGCTTCACCGCCAGATCATCCTTGGCATTATCAATCGTCTTTAAATATGCCAGAATATCCTTGATCTCCTTTCTGGCATAGAAGTTCACACCGCCCACCAGCTTGTAGGGAATATTTTCTGCGATAAAACGCTCCTCAAACATACGGGACTGAGCATTCGTGCGGTAGAGCACCGCGCTGTCGCTGTAACTGCCGCCTGCACGCACCTGTTTTTCGATATCCGCTGCCACGTACTCTGCCTCATCATAGGCCGTGTCAAACTGCTTGAAATGGATCTTTTCTCCGGCTGCCTGATCAGTCCACAACACTTTCTGTTTTCGTCCCACGTTGTGAGCGATCACGCTGTTCGCCGCATCCAGGATATTCTGGGTACTGCGGTAGTTTTGCTCCAGCTTGATGACTTTTGCCTGGGGAAAATACTGCTCAAAATTGAGGATATTGCGGATATTCGCTCCCCGGAATTTATAGATGGACTGATCATCGTCACCCACCACGCACAGATTCCCGTATTTACCCGCCAGCAGACGGATCAGCTCAAACTGCGCCGTGTTCGTATCCTGATACTCGTCCACCATGATATATTTAAAGCGCTCCTGATAATAGTCCAGCACCTCCACATCCGACTTGAACAGCTCCACCGTCTTCATGATGAGATCGTCAAAATCCATGGCATTATTCTTTTTCAATACTGCCTGATACTCGCGGTACACCTGCGCCTGGCGCTGTCTCGCATAATCGCCTGTGGCATTCAGCGCAAATTCCGTCGGATCCGTGAGGTTGTCCTTCGCGGAGGAGATCACGTTCAGAAACATCTTTTCTTTGTAGATCTTTGTATCGATCTCCAGACGCTTGCAGACTTCCTTCATGACCTGTTTCTGATCGTCCGCATCGTAGATCGTGAAGCTCGTATCAAAACCGATATGATCCGCAAATCGCCGCAGGATGCGCACGCAGGTGGAATGAAACGTCGTCACCCAGATGCTCTCTGCGCCAAAACCCACCATGTTGTCGATGCGCTCCCGCATTTCAGATGCCGCCTTGTTGGTAAAGGTGATCGCCATGATATTATAAGGATTGATGCCCTTTTCTTCGATCAGATATGCTGTCCGGTGCGTAAGCACTCTGGTCTTTCCGCTGCCCGCGCCCGCAATGATGAGCAGTGCTCCCTCTGTCGTTGTCACTGCCTCGTACTGCTGTGCATTCAATGTATCGTATGTAGCCATAAAACTCTCCTATCAACGATTGTAATTCTCTTTCCTATTCTACATGATTCCCCCCGGAAAATACAAGCCTCTCTTTTGGTCCGTCCGCTTTTGCCAACAAAAAAACCTTGTCATCTGGTTTTTAACACTATATAATAGAAATGTATTTTTCGAAAAGGAGTGATCTGTATGACGATAGATGATAAAGACCTGTTGAACAGCATTCTGGCGAGTCTGAACCGCATAGATCATATCAAGCCGGAGTCCATTCCCGACATCGATCTGTACATGGATCAGGTGACCACTTTCATGGACAGCAACCTGGCACCTGCCAAGCGCTATCCGGGCGATAAGGTTCTGACCAAGACCATGATCAATAACTATACAAAGGACGGCCTGCTGCCTCCTCCGGAAAAAAAGAAATATTCCAAGGAGCATATGCTCCTGTTGATCTTTATCTACTATTTTAAAAATATCCTGTGCATCAATGATCTGCACCACATTTTGGATCCGCTGGTAGAGAAATATTTTTCCAACGAAGATGATCTGAACCTGACGGATATTTATAATGAAGTGTTCAGTCTGGAAAAGGACGAGGTACAGTATCTTGCCAAGGATATCACCAAAAAGTTCAACCGCAGCAAAGAGACTTTCAAAGATGCCCCTGAAGAGGACCGGGAAGCCCTGCAGTACTTTTCTCTGATCTGCATGCTGAGTTTTGATACTTATCTGAAAAAAATGATCATCGAGAAAATGATCGATCTTGACCGCGAAAAGCATCCGGATGAAAGTTCTGTTTCAAAGAAATCATCGAAAGCAAAGAAAAATCAGCCCTGAATACAGATCCTGTCTCTTATACACATCTGACGCTGCCGACGATATGCAGTGTGTA
>CALZQA010000103.1 GCA_945828315.1 uncultured bacterium
TACACACTGCATATCGTCGGCAGCGTCAGATGTGTATAAGAGACAGGTAAATAAAAGCTGTCTAAGAAAAAAGCACATCCACTGCAGGGTCTGCAGTGGATGTGCTTTTTATGCTAAAGGCTGAGTGTCACATCACCCTTTTCAAAGATCTCTTTCATTTTTATGCGCAGATTCTCATGCTTTTCCATCTGTAATTTCGGGTCCTCAGCAAGAATTCGCTTTACCTCATCTGAGGCGTTCTGCAACACCTTGGCGTCGGTGTAGATATCAGCGATCATAAAACTCATGTCTCCGGACTGGCGGATCCCAAAGAAGTCTCCGGGTCCGCGCAGTTTCAGGTCCTCGGATGCAATGTAAAAGCCGTCGTTGGAATGATTCAGTATCTCCAGGCGCTCTTTTGCGCGATCCGAATCTGAGGAATTCATCATGATGCAGTAGGACTGTGCACTGCCGCGCCCCACACGCCCCCGCAGCTGATGCAGCTGTGCCAGGCCAAAGCGGTCTGCATTTTCGATCATCATGACGGTCGCATTCGGCACATTAACGCCGACTTCGATGACTGTGGTGGATACAAGTACATCGATCTTATGATCTTTGAAATCTTCCATGATCTGATTTTTCTCAGCCGCCTTCATTTTTCCGTGAAGACAGGCAATACGCACGACCGGTGATAGTGATGCCTTTAATTTCTCTGTGTAATCAGACACATTATTTGCATCATAATTTTCCGATGCCTCCACGAGCGGGCAGATAATGTACACCTGATGTCCCGCTGCGATCTCTTTCTCCAAAAATGCATTGGCTTTCGGACGATAATCCTCTCCCACCACACAGTTTTTGATCGGCAACCTTGTAGCCGGCACCTCATCCATAACGGAGATATCCATATCACCGTACAGAATGATCGCCAGTGTTCGTGGAATCGGTGTGGCGCTCATCACCAGAATATGCGGTGTCTGACCTTTATTTGCAAAGGCTTCCCGTTGACGCACGCCAAAACGATGCTGTTCATCTGTGATGACCAGAGCCAGATTTTCATATTCCACTGCCTCCTGAATAAGCGCATGCGTACCAATAATGAGCGCATCCCTATGGGCTGCGATCCTGGTCCTTGCTTCACGCTTCTGTTTCGCGGTCATGGAACCGGTCAGGAGTACGATCGTCTTTTCGATGCCAAACCGTTCACACAATTCCACAAATGACTGTTCATGCTGTTTTGCAAGCACCTCCGTGGGCGCCATGATCGCTGACTGATAGCCGTTGTCAGATGCATAGAGCATCGCGAGGAAGGCAACGATCGTCTTTCCGCTTCCCACATCTCCCTGTATGAGGCGCTGCATAAGCACTTCACCCTGCATATCCCTCAAAATCTCATCCAGTGTACGGCGCTGCGCGCCGGTCAGGGCATAGGGCAGCTTCTTTATGTATGTTTCTACCTTTGACGTTTCTTCAAAATGATGGGGATTTATCTGCTTTTCTTCCCCGTTTTTCTGAAGCTGCATGGTCATCAAAAACAGGAAAAACTCATCAAATACAAGACGCCTGCGCGCCCATGTGAGCGTCTCCATGGAATCCGGAAAATGAATCTGATCCAAGGCATAGTTATACTCCGCCAGTTCATATTTTTCCCGGACATCCATAGGCAGCCAGTCAAAAAAGCTGTCACAGGCATTCAGTGCGTTGCGGATCGCCTTGATCAGGAAACGGTTTGTAATACCCCGTGTCAGCCCATAGACCGGCTGCAGTGTCTCCTCGATCGCGGCATAATCCTCCGGTGCGAACAACGCCGGCTGCTCCATATGAAATGTACCGTTCTTGTCCATCACTTTTCCATACAGGATCATCGTTTTTCCCTTTTTCAGACCATTGGCAATGTAGGGCAGGCGAAACCAGATCGCCTCCAGCTTTGCACCGCCGCATTCACTTTTTAATACAGTGATGGTCATGGCACGTGTGCGTCGCATTACTGCAGGTTTTTCCACACGGACGATCACAGCCGCCTGTGCGCCGTCATACAATTCATTGATTTCTGTTGCGTGAGGATATTTCACATAATCTCTGGGAAAATGAAGGAGTATATCACCAACGGTGTATACTCCCATATTTTGTAATAATCCTTCAGTTTTCTCCCCCACGCCCTTCAATTCCCGGATGGGTGCAGTCAATTCCATAAATGTTACTCCACTGATAATATATAGTAATAGATCGGCTGTCCGCCATCGTTCACTTCTACCTCAAGATCCTCGTATTTCTCCTGAAGCTGGTCTGCAAGACTCTGTGCGTCTTCCTCAGATACATCCTCACCATAGTAGAGACTGATGATACCGCTTTCCTCATCCACCAGCTGGTCCACCATCGTGAGCAACGTTTCGTTCATGTCGGCACCGACTGCCAGAATACCGCTGTCTCCGATACCCATGTAATCATTTTCTTTGATCTCCTTGTCATCAATGACCGTATCTCGCACGGCATAGGTGATCTGTCCGCTCTTGACATTGCTCAATTCCTCGGTCATACGCGCCGCATTTTCCTCCGCGCTCTGCTCGGGAATGAAATTGATCAGTGCACTGATGCCCTGAGGGATCGTCTTGGTCGGAACAACATGGACTTTTTTCTTTTCAGACAATGCTGCAGCCTGATTTGCCGCCAGGATGATATTTTTATTATTCGGCAGTACAAAAACATTCTTTGCGTGAACTTTTTCAATCGCGTTTAAAATGTCATCCGTACTCGGGTTCATCGTCTGTCCGCCTTCAATGATCACATCCACGCCCAACCCGCTGAAGATCTCACTTAAGCCCGCACCTGCAGATACGCTGATAAAGCCCATCTCTTTGAGTTCTGCCGGAGCAGATTCCGCTTCTGCTTTTGCCTGCTCTGCAGCTACCTTCTGTGCGTCCTTGATCAGGCGTTCCTGATGCTCCTCGCGCATATTGTCGATCTTGATCTTACTGAGAGAACCATGCTTCAATGCCTCCTGGATCGCCAGACCGGGATCATTGGTATGTACATGGGTCTTTACGATCTCATCATCCGCAACTACTACGATCGAATCACCGATGGAGGTCAAAAATGCCTTGTACGTTGCCACTTCCTCGCCGCTCATAGGCTTATTTAATACAATGATAAACTCTGTACAGTAACCAAACTTGATCTCTGCTTCTGTCTCCGCAGAAATCTTTGTGATGCCTCCCGAGGTCTGTGCGCGCTCGAAACTGCTGTAGTCGATCTCCTTGCCCATCAGCGCGTCATAGGCACCCTGAAGGACAACAACAAGTCCTTGTCCGCCGGAGTCCACTACACCTGCCTGTTTTAAAACAGGAAGCATGTCCGGTGTCTTCTTTAGCACACACTCTGCTTCGTCGATGACCGCCTTGATAAACACCTCAAGATCATCGGTTTCCTCCACCATATCGATCGCCTTGTCAGCCGCGCCTCTAGCCACGGTGAGAATAGTACCCTCCTTAGGCTTCATAACTGCCTTATATGCGGTCTCGACCGCCTTATCGCAGGCTTCCGCGAGTACGACTGTGTCAATGTACTCATAGTTTGCGATCACCTTCGTGAAACCGCGAAACAGCTGTGACAGGATCACACCTGAATTTCCTCTTGCACCGCGCAGCGAACCGGATGAGATTGCTTTTGCCACGGATTTCATGTCCTTTTTCTCCAGACTGCTGACTTCCTTTGCCGCAGCAAGGATCGTCATGGACATGTTTGTTCCTGTATCTCCGTCAGGTACCGGAAATACATTCAGTTCATTGATCCACTCTTTCTTTGCCTCCAGATTGTTTGCACCTGCCAGAAACATTTTCGCAAGCAGCGATGCATCTATCTTCTCTGTTCCCACTTATCTTTCCTCCTAATCGATTACTCGTACTCCCTCTACGGAAATATTGATCTTTTTGATCTTCATACCGGTAAATTCTTCTACACGGTACTTCACGGTCTCGATCAGATTATCCGAAACAGTGAAAATGCTCACTCCGTAAGAAACAATGACATGAAAATCGATACTGATCTCATTATTGTCGTCAATGGTCACATTTATACCATGTGAGAGATAATCTCTCTTTAACAGTTTCACCAGACCATCCTTCATATTCACCGCAGCCATGCCTACAATACCGAAGCATTCCACCGCAACAGATCCTGCATAAGTGGCGATGACATCCGGGTCAATGGTAACAGTACCTAAAGAATTGGTTAATTGTCCATTCATAGTCAAACCTCCATATCCGTCATATTCCACTATATTTTATACCATCCCCAGAAAAAAATAAACATATATTTGATTATTTTGCAATTTTTTTCAAATTATTCTTGCATTACATATTTGTATCTGATAAAATGTCCTAGTATGAGTTTGAAGAATATCGCTTCAAGCTACTTTTGGAAACCAGACAAGGAGGTGCAAGTCATGGCAAAATGTGCAGTATGTGGAAAAGGCGCTCATTTCGGAAACAATGTGAGCCATTCTCATAGAAGATCAAACAGAATGTTCAAGTCAAACATCAAGTCTGTTCGTTGCAAGGTAAACGGAGGAACCAAGACTCAGTATGTTTGTGCTAGATGTCTGAAGTCAGGAAAAGTTGAGCGCGCATAGTTCATTTTTCGAAAATCTAAAAAGAAGCTGATCCGTTCAGCTTCTTTTTTTATGCACATCCCTCCGGTAAAAATGATCAATCAGCAGCAGAACAACTGGTATCCGATCAGAAGCAGCGCGCCGGCGATTATCACCAGAAGCACCGTACTGTTGATAAACAGCGTGATCAATATGCCAAGTGCCACGCAAAATAAGGAGTATCCGATCAGCCTGCGCAACGCTTTCACCTCCGTCAAATAAAAAAGCATATACTATACAACAGTATATGCTTTTATTTTGCATTATGATTCTTTGTTAACGGAAGCATCGAGCATATCACTCATTTCCTTACCCGCCTTCTCCTTCGCTTCTTCCTCGATATGACTGTTGTCCTTTTTTGTAAATTTGTCAACGAACTCAGGCACCATATCAAGGATCTTTGTAATGCCATCCTGATTTTTCACGTTGACCAGACGTGTTGTACCATCTGTCTCTTATACACATCTGACGCTGCCGACGATATGCAGTGTGTA
>CALZQA010000104.1 GCA_945828315.1 uncultured bacterium
AGATAGCGTAGCGTCTCGTGGGCTCGGAGATGTGTATAAGAGACAGATGCTTGGCGGCGTGGAGATCGAGGTGGACTCCGCAGAGCTGAAGTATATCAACCATCACATTGATACTACGGCAAAAGCCACCGGAGATACGCCCGTGCATCTGACAACCACCGGACTGCAGACCTTAAACGGAACGCAGGCCACTGCCTATGCCCGGATCCGTTCCACCGCAGGCAGTGATTTCGCCCGGGCAGAACGCCAGCGCGAGGTCATCAATCAGATCGTGAAAAAGGCGAAAAAAACAGATCTCCCGACGATCAACAAGATCATCAACCAGGTATTCCCGGAGATCTGTACCAACTATACAAACACTGACATCATCCGTCTGGCAGCAGCCATGTTTGACTATGAGCTGGCGGATTCTACCGGATTTCCCTTCAGCAAATATCCGGCAAGACTTGGCGGAAGCAAGGGAGACGTGGTCATCTGCGCAGATCTGGAGAACAACGTACGGGCACTGCATCGCTATCTGTACAACGATACCAGCTACGTGCCTTCAGCCACGGTTGTGAACTACAGTGATCTGATCAAGAACAACTATGGCATCACCATCGAGAACGGAGACAATCCGGACGCCGTACAGGGCGGAGTGATCGAAGGAGATACCTTTATTGAGAACAATTCCGGAGGAACCGACACCACCGGAACAACGACGAATTAAAAGAGCAAGGGCGCACGATGAAAAGGGCGCCCTTTGTTTATAAGGAGGAAAAGAACAATGTGTGGAATCGTAGGATATATCGGCAAGCACCCCGCAGCACCCATTCTGCTGGACGGACTGTCAAAGCTGGAATACCGTGGATATGACTCCGCCGGCATGGCGATCTATGACGGCGAACAGATCAATATCGAAAAATGTACCGGAAGGCTGAAAGTACTCAGTGAGCTGACTCATGACGGCAGCACGATGCCCGGAACCGTCGGCATCGGACATACGCGCTGGGCGACCCACGGTGAGCCTAACGACAAAAACGCGCATCCCCAGTTCAACGAGACGCGCAGCATCGCAGTGGTGCACAACGGAATCATCGAAAACTACATGAAATTAAAGAATAAGCTGATCACCCGGGGCTATCATTTCATCTCAGAGACAGATACCGAGGTAGTGGCGCACCTGCTGGACTATTACTATAAAAAGACAAACGGCGATGTCATCGACACCATCACCAAGGTCATGCACCGTGTAGAGGGTTCCTATGCGCTGGGTATCATCTTCGCGGAGCACCCGGATAAGGTCTATGCGCTCCGCAAGGATTCTCCGCTGATCGTGGGAAAATCAGAGGAAGGTAATCTGATCGCCTCCGACGTACCGGCAGTGCTGAAATATACCCGTGATGTCTACTATATCGAAAACGAGGAGATCGCATGCCTGACCGAGGACACTATCGAGTTTTACAACAGTGACGGCGAATCCATCGAAAAGACCAGCAAGACCATCGAGTGGGACATCAATGCGGCAGAAAAAGGCGGCTATGAGCACTTCATGTTAAAGGAGATGTATGAGCAGCCGAAGACCGTGCGCGACACGCTCACCCCCCGCATCAAGGACGGAAAGATCGTCATCGAGGAGCTGGGCATGAGCGAGGAAGAGATCCGCTCCATCAACCGGATCCATATCGTGGCATGCGGCAGTGCTTACCACACCGGCGTCACAGCAAAATATATCATGGAAGGACTGGCGCGCATCCCGGTAGAAGTAGATCTCGCCAGCGAATTCCGTTACCGCAACCCGATTTTAAGTAAAGGAGATCTGGTGGTGATCATCAGCCAGTCCGGAGAGACCGCGGATTCCCTGGCAGCACTGCGTGAGGCAAAAGCACAGGGCATCACGACCCTCGGCATCGTGAACGTGGTGGGCAGCTCCATCGCCAGAGAGGCAGACCGCGTCATGTATACATGGGCAGGACCGGAGATCGCCGTGGCTACCACGAAAGCCTACACCGCGCAGCTGATCGCCCACTACCTGCTGGCCATCTACTTTGCACAGGTCAAAGGCATGGTCACAGACGAGGAAGTCGCAGAAATGCTCATAGATCTGAAGGCGATTCCCGCCCAGATCGAGATGCTTCTGGCAAACAAAGAAAACATCCAGAAGATCGCCAATCGCTATGTGGGCGCCAAGGACGTCTTCTTCATCGGACGCGGTATCGATTATGCCATCGGCATGGAGGGCTCCCTGAAGCTGAAGGAGATCTCTTACGTACATTCCGAGGCCTATGCAGCAGGCGAGCTGAAACACGGCACGATCTCACTCATCGAGGAGGGCACGCTGGTCACAGCCATCGTGACACAGAAAGAGCTCTACAAAAAGACCATGAGCAACATCGTGGAGGTGCGCTCCCGTGGCGCAGTGGTGCTGGCAGTCACCAATGAGGACAACACCGAGATCGAGAAGAACGCGGACTACGTGATCTACATTCCGCAGACCAACAAGTACTTCACCAACTCCCTGGCGATCATCCCGCTGCAGCTGTTTGCCTACTACGTATCCGTCGGCAAGGGCTGCGACGTTGACAAGCCGCGCAACCTGGCAAAATCAGTGACCGTGGAATAAAAAACTTGGAATAAGAACAAAAAGACATAAAAGAGACAAATAGAAAACACAATTCAGACACAACTTCCTTGTAGACTGTAACTATTCAAAGCCAAGGCAATTTTCATAAAATATCGGAATCATGCTGGCATGAATGACGGTATTTATGAAAATTTCTTTGGCGAGAAGCCACATCGAGATGAAGCTTTAGCGGAATCGAGATGGGGTCTGAATAGTTACAGTAAAATTAATTACAAGGAGATGCATAGATATGGATAACTACACAAACAATGATCAAAACAGCTACGGCAGCTCAAATGGCTACCCCGTAGACCCCAACAACAACAGCTACCATTACACCGGAACAGACAATACTTCCGATAACAGCTACAGTACCTACAGCTCTTACAGCAGCGCACAGACAGGCAGCAGTGACCAGAGTCATGACCGTTACTACAGCCCCTACGAGCGCCGCACCATGGAGGAAAGCACCCCCAAGGCGAAAAAACCGAAAAAACAGCACGGCTTCGGCATGAAGATCGCAAAATGCGCATGTCTGGCAGCGGTCTTTGGACTCGTTGCAGGCGGTGTGTTCGGCGGAGTCAACTACCTGATCCCCGAAAAGGAGACAGCAGTCACAGAGACGCAGACCTCCGCGCTGGCAACCACTTCTCAGGATAACGGAAACACCACAGCGACCACTGCCGGTGGCAGCATCATTGCGACCGATGTATCCGAGATCGTAGAGGATGCAATGCCTGCGATCGTAGCCATCACAAACATGACAGAGACACAGTACCAGACCTGGTTCGGTCAGACCTACTCACAGGAGAATGACTACGCGGGCAGCGGAATCATTGTCAGCGAGGATGACGACTATCTGTACATTGCCACCAATAACCATGTGGTAGCAGGAGCAACGGCACTGACCGTGCAATTCTGTGATGAGCAGACAGTAGCGGCAGAAGTCAAGGGCACCAGCCCCAGCAATGATCTGGCAGTCGTACAGGTGAAGAAGGATGACATCGAGGATGAGACCATGGACGCTATCAAGATCGCCAAGATCAATGACAACGGAAATGAGAAAGTCGGTGAGCCTGTTATCGCCATCGGAAACGCATTGGGCTATGGACAGTCTGTTACCAGCGGCATCATTAGCGCGCTGAACCGCGAAGTGACCGCACAGGACAGCTCCACCGGTGAAAGCTATACCAATACATTGACCCAGACCGATGCCAGCATTAACCCCGGTAACTCCGGTGGCGCACTGCTGAACGCCAAAGGTGAGGTCATCGGTATCAACTCTTCCAAGATGGGTGGAGACTATGTAGACGGTGTCGGCTTTGCCATTCCTATGACCACCGCAGCACCGATCATCAACGAGCTGATCACCAGAGAAAAGGTATCAGAGGATAAAGCAGCATTCCTGGGCATCAACGGTATCGATGTAGATGAATCCGTATCCCAGAACTACAATATGCCCACCGGTATCTGCGTCGTAAAGGTCTATGAGGGCAGCGCGGCAGCAGAGGCAGGCATCCAGAAGGGCGACATCATCACCAAATTTGACGGACATGATGTAGACTCCATGGAAGAAGTACAGGAACTCCTGCAGTACCATGCAGCCGGAACCAAAGTAACCGTCACCATCTGCCGTGCAGACAATGGACAGTATGTAGAACAAGATCTAGAAGTAACGCTGGGTAGCAAGAACTAAGATTTATAAGGCGCGATCGCTTGAATCGCGCCTTTTTTTGTGATAAACTATGCCTATCAATGTCCTACGGAGGAAGACGGCATGAAAAATGACAGCAAAAAAAGAAGAATCGTAATAGCGCTCGGACATGAAGCCCTCGGCACCACACTGCCGGAGCAGAAGACCGCCACCAAACGCACCGCCAAAGCAGTGGCAGACCTGATCAGCGACGACGCCCAGGTCATCATCACCCACAGCAACGGACCGCAGGTCGGCATGATCCATACCGCCATGTCAGAGTTTGCAAGACTATATCCGGAATATACATCCACACCCATGAGCGTGTGCTCCGCCATGAGCCAGGGCTACATCGGCTACGATCTGCAGAACGCGATCCGCACGGAGCTCTTGAACAGAGGCATCTACAAGCCGGTGGCAACGATCCTGACCCAGGTGACCGTAGACCCTTACGATGAGGCATTCTACGAGCCCACCAAGATCATCGGACGTGTCATGAACCGGGAGGATGCAGACGCAGAGGAGAAAAAAGGAAATCATATCACAGAGGTGGAGGGCGGCTATCGAAGGATCGTGGCAGCACCGAAGCCTATCAACGTTGTAGAGATCGACTCCATCCGCGCGCTGGCAGATGCGGACCAGGTAGTCATCGCCTGTGGCGGTGGCGGAATCCCCGTGCTGGATCAGGCACACAACCTGCAGGGCGCCAGCGCTGTCATCGAGAAGGATCTGGCAGCAGGCAGACTCGCCGAGCTGATCGACGC
>CALZQA010000105.1 GCA_945828315.1 uncultured bacterium
CTCTCTGTTTCGCACACCCGCTTTTATTTGTCCGTCTCACGCGGACATCTGTCTTTCTTGTATATACTAATACAACCTGCACAAAAAATCAATAGTAAATTTATATATTTTGCTACCTGATCAGATGATCGTCATCGATCAGCCATTCCTCGTTCAGATACGCACGCTCGATCTCGATCACCTTCTTCATCGCTTCCTGCCCCGGTGCACCGATCGTCAAGCGCTTGCTCACACAGGTCTCCATAGAGATCGCATCATAAATGTCTTCCTCAAAGACAGGGCTGATAGCTTTCAGCTCGTCCAGCGACAGCTCGTCGATCGCCTTGTTGTGATCAATGCAGTAAAGTACCAGCTGTCCGATGATACCGTGCGCATCACGGAAGGGAACTCCATGGTTCACGAGATAATCCGCTGCATCTGTGGCATTTGTAAATCCACCGTTTGCAGAAGCGTACATGCGCTCTTTATTAAACTTCATGGTGGCAAGCATGCCGTTGAACAACGCAATGCAGCCTTTTACAGTGTCCATGGCATCAAAGGAAAGCTCCTTGTCTTCCTGCATGTCCTTGTTGTATGCAAGCGGAATGCCCTTCATCGTCGTGAGCAGACTCATAAGTGCACCGTACACACGGCCGGTCTTTCCACGCACCAGCTCCGCGATATCCGGATTTTTCTTCTGCGGCATGATGGAACTTCCGGTGCTGTAGGCATCGTCGATCTCCACAAATTGATACTCGTTGGAATTCCAGATGATGACCTCCTCCGAAAAACGTGAGAGATGCATCATGATCGTAGAGGCAGCTGAAAGAAATTCGATCAGGTAATCCCGGTCGGACACGCCGTCCATACTGTTCAAAGTCGGTCCGTAAAAGCCCATGAGTTCCGCAGTCATCTCTCGGTCCAGTGGATACGTTGTTCCGGCAAGAGCTCCGGAGCCAAGAGGACAGTAATTCATGCGTACATAAATGTCGTGCAGACGACTGCGGTCACGCTTAAACATCTCAAAATAGGCCCCCATGTGATGGGCCAGTGTGATGGGCTGTGCCTTCTGTAAATGCGTAAAACCCGGCATGATCGTGTCCACATTCTCCTCCATGATCTTTAAGATCGTCTCCAGCAGTTCCTTTAACAGATCATCCGTCTCCAGCACCTGAAGGCGTGTGTACAATCTCATGTCCAGCGCTACCTGATCGTTCCTGCTGCGTCCGGTATGTAATTTTTTACCCACATCCCCGAGACGATCGATCAACGTTGCCTCCACAAAACTGTGAATGTCCTCATACTCATCGGAGATCTCCAGCACACCGTTTTCCACATCCGCGCGGATACCACACAGGCAGTCTACGATCTGATTCGATTCCTCCTTTGTCAGAATGCCCTGCTTTCCCAACATGATGACATGCGCAATGCTGCCCTCGATGTCCTGTTTATAAAATTTCTGATCAAATCCGATGGACGCATTAAAATTATAGACAAGCTTGTCCGTCTCTTTTGTAAAGCGTCCGCCCCATAATTGTGCCATGATTGTGCTCTCCTTTATCTTCTTTATTGTTTCGTGTTATGGCTGCGCGTCGTGTTCTTCCACAATGGAAGACACGATTGCATCCGGATGCCGCTCCCGATAGGAATAGACACAGCCGCAGTAGTCCTGGCGATACATGCCATACTCTTTAGACAGCTCCGTGGAACGTTTATATCCGTTTTTCTTTTTAAAATCCGACTGCAGATAAGTTATGCCAAATTCCTCGCCGATGCGCTGTCCGATCTCATTCAATTTTTCGGCATTTTTCAGCGGACTGATGCTAAGCGTTGTGGTAAAGTAGTCAAAACCTTGTGCCCGTGCCAGTTCTCCTGCTTCGCGCAGGCGCAGCTCATAACAGCGAAAACAGCGCTCTCCGCCCTCCGGTATCGTCTCCAATCCTTTTGCAATTGCATAAAAACGCTGTGTGTCATAGGCGCCTTCCGCAAAAGAGATCGGATATTTTGCAGGAAACCGGCGAATGAACTCCTGCTGCTCTTTCACGCGCATCGCGTACTCCTGCTCCGGATAAATATTCGGATTATAATAAAAGACCGTGATCCGAAAATAATCTGACAGATATTCCAGCACGTAACTGCTACAGGGTGCACAACAGCTGTGCAATAACAGTGTCGGCACGGATCCGTCTGCTTCTGTGGCGGCTTCGATTTTCGTCAGTGTCTGTTCCAGCAGGCGCTGGTAATTTGGCTTGTTCACGGTCGTTCTCCTTTACTGCGCTCTATTCTAGCCGATTTTACGGCAAATTTCAATACACGATTGCGCCAACTGCATCTCAGCCACCGCAACGCAATATCTCACGGGCAGCGCACATCCAAAGAATCATGAAGTCATATGTGCACTGCCATGAAATCTTGTACGGTGCGCGCGCCCCACAAGATGTAGCGGGCGCGGCTTCACCAAGCAATCACAGTCACATAAAATAAATGTATATATGAAAATAGGCTAAAATGGAGTTTGTATAAAGATATGAGAAATATATTAGAATTCCGGCAGGTGGACTACTCCTATCACTCCATGGACGGAGAAGTCCCTGCCCTCGAAAATATCACCTTCAGCGTCGGTGAAAAAGAATTCCTTGTCATTGTCGGTCCCAGCGGCTGCGGAAAGTCCACACTTTTGGACCTGATCTTCGGACTGATCAGCCCGGAGTGCGGCGAGATAGCCGGTGACCGGGATTCCATAGGATATATGCTGCAAAAGGATCATCTGTTCGGCTGGCGCACGATTGAAAAAAACATCTTACTCGGTCTGGAGATCCAGCATAAATTAAATGCCGAGACACGCGCATACGCCACGGAACTTCTGCAGAAATACGGTCTGTATGATTTCCGGAACAAGCGTCCCAGCGAGCTGTCCGGTGGCATGCGCCAGCGCGCTGCCCTCATCCGCACACTCGTGACAAAGCCCCAGCTTCTGCTGCTCGACGAACCTTTTTCCGCCCTGGATTACCAGACGCGTCTGAACGTTGCGGACGACATCGGCAGCATCATCCGGCGGGAAGAAAAATCTGCGATCCTCGTGACCCACGACCTGTCTGAAGCGATCAGCATGGGTGACCGGATCCTGATCCTGTCCGCACGCCCCGGCACTGTTGTCCGCACCATCGACCTTACCTTTGACCCTGCCTTAAGCTCCATCGAGCGCCGGGAAACAGATGAATTCAAACACTATTTCAGCGATCTTTGGAAGGAGATGAATCAGCTTGTCCCGTAATGATCTTTCTGCTCAGGACCTCTATGTCCGTAAACAAAAACATACAAAAATACTGATCCGTGTACTGCAGTACGCCATCCTGATCGCGTTCCTCGTGCTGTGGGAAATAAGCGCATCGCTTGGCTGGATCGATTCCTTTATTTTCAGCAGCCCTTCCAAGCTGTTTCTGTGCGCGAAAAGACTGCTGGCAAACGGTGATCTCACCGGACATATCGGCATCACACTCATGGAAACACTGGTGAGCTTTGCGCTGGTGATCGCCGTCACACTACTTGTCACGGTGCTGCTGTGGCTCAACAAGCCGTTGTCGCGGATCCTGGAACCGTATCTGGTCGTATTAAACAGTCTGCCGAAATCCGCACTGGCACCACTGCTGATCGTCTGGCTCGGCGCCAACTACAAAACGATCATTCTGACCGGTATGTCTGTCGCGATCTTCGGTTCCATATTAAACCTTTACACCGGATTTATGGAAACCTCGCCGGATAAGATCAAGCTCATCCGCGCCCTGCACGGCAACACTGCACACGTACTGTTCAAGGTCGTGCTGCCGTCAAATATCCCGAATCTGTTCTCCATCATGAAAGTCAACATCGGCCTGTGTCTGGTAGGTGTCATTATCGGAGAATTCATCGGCTCCAAGCAGGGACTTGGCTACATGATCATTTACGGCAGCCAGGTATTCAAGCTCGACTGGGTGATCCTCTCCATCCTGATCCTCTGTGTCATCGCGATGGTTTTGTATTTTCTTCTCGGACGTCTGCAAAAACGCTTCACCCGGGAATAAGAAGATCCCTGACAGCCAACAAAGCTGTCAGGGATCCTTGTATCCTCATCTGTTTTTCTTTCGTATGTACTATGCCTCTTCCCGTGCCGGTGCAAATCCTGCCCGAACGGCACTCTCCTCCACAAGGCGGACTGTCTCGCCGGAAGGATTGGAGATCACCGCTGATGCAACAACATCACACAAAGGTACCTCGCTGACCCGCTGGACCGCTGCTGTCACTGCCGCAACGTCGCCACTCATAAAAACGGTGGCATGTCCGCCGCATTTCGTATCCCATGTGCGGAACTCTACATCTGCAGTCTTGAGCATCTGATCTACAACGAGCACTGCATTTGCACTTCCCAAAACTTCTACTAATCCAAAGGCCCCGTATGCCATATTTTCTTCCCCCGTTTCCTGCTATTTATAAATGGTCATGGACATTGCGATCTCCGTGTCATCTGCCGGTGCCGCGATCACGTGGTGCGAAGTCACCGTACCGTGCTTTTCTCCCGCTGCGATCGCCGCCTCCATTGCCGCGTTCACATCAGAGATATTCCCGCGCATCTTCACACACGCGCCGCTTTTCAGACGATTTCGCTCCACGCTCTGGATCCGAACATCTGCCGCCTTAGCCGCCGCATCCAATGCAACATAAGCTGCACACAGACTGTCCATCTCAAAAATTCCGATCGCCAATCCCTTGTAATTCTCTGCCATAATATCCTCCTATGCTCTGCCCAGCATGCCCATTCGCTGTAACATTTCCAGCGCTGCGATCGCTGCCACATACACAACTACCGCTGCCACCATGAGAAGTGTCTGTCCTACACAGATCCCGGCGATCACATCCGCTGCCGCCACACATGCGTGCAACCCTGTCTCTTATACACATCTGACGCTGCCGACGATATGCAGTGTGTAG
>CALZQA010000106.1 GCA_945828315.1 uncultured bacterium
GCGCTGTCATCGAGAAGGATCTGGCAGCAGGCAGACTCGCCGAGCTGATCGACGCAGACGAACTGATCATCCTGACGGGAGAGGATCATGTCTATCTGGACTACGGCAAGCCGGAGCAGCGCCCCATCGAGAGCATGAGCACTGCAGAAGCACAGCGCTATATTGAGGAAGGCGCCTTCGAGGAGGGCACCATCCTTCCGAAGATCCAGGCAGCCATAGACTTCATCGGGAACTCCGCGATCCGCAAGGCAACGATCACAAAGCTGGGCATCCGCCCGGAGACCGAAAAAGCCTCACTGGAAGGGACGATCATCCACAAATAAACAGACAACAAAGGGGTGCCGTGCATCACAGACGGCACCTTTTTCCATGCCCTTGTATAGGGCTTCCACCAAATTCCACCCCTGGAGAACCCCAAAATCAACAAAAAATTTTCGTATATATAATAATGAGAGTAATTATGTAAACTCAAAAGAAACACAAAAAATGCCAAAGAAAGGAAGTACTATGAAACACCGTACCATGAAAAGACTGCTGACGGCAGTTCTGTCAGCAGCAATGCTTGTGACTGCGCTCCCGGCAAATCTCACACCGGCGCAGGCGGCAAGCAAGCATGCGGATGCCACAAGCACGCTGGAGGAGCTTGGCATCATCGATGCAAAAGGAGAAGAAGACACCACGTCAGATCTGCCGGACAGAAACACAGCAGCAGTGGCAATGCCTTACGCCGCATCCAATGGAGATCTGGTCATCGCCATTGATCCCGGACACGGCGGCACAGACGCCGGAGCATCCTACGGCGGGATGAATGAAAAAGATGTCAATCTGAAGATCGCCAAATATATCAAAGCATATCTGGAAGAATATGTGGGCGTACAGGTGTATCTGACCCGCAGCACCGATACATATCTTGAACTGAGCGAACGAGTAAACAATTCCGTTGCAGCAGGCGCGGACGTATTTATCAGTATCCATAACAACGCATCCACTAACCAGAATACCAGCGGAAGTATGGTATTTTATCCGAATGCCAGCTACCGTCCGGATCTGAGCAAAGAGGGCAGCGGCCTGTCAACAAGTATTTTAAAACAGCTGACGGCACTGGGCCTGCCGGATCTGGGCATCCGTACCAGAGACTCTGAGACAGGAAACACCTATGAAGACGGCAGCATTGCAGATTATTACGGCGTGATCCGAAATGCAAAGCGCAGCGGCATCACGGGCATCATCGTGGAACACGCATTTGTATCCAGTGAGTATGACCGCACCAACTATCTGGGCACGGACGCACAGCTGCAAAAGCTGGCAATGGCGGACGTCAAAGGAATTGCAGAGTACTACGGACTGCAGTATAACGGCCTGACACAGCCGTTGATCACACTGAGCGCGCCGAAATATAAGACCTTGCAGGTGGAGTGGGACGAACAGGAGACCGCAGACGGCTATCTGTTGTACCGCGCGGAATCCAAGACCGGAAAATACTCCCTCGCCGCAAAGGTACTGGGTAGCGAGAACACCGTATACGTGGATGAGAACATCACACTGGGCAAGACCTACTATTATAAAATGAAAGCCTATAGCAAGACCGGCGGAGTCACCCTTTACAGTGACGTATCCCAGGTCGTGCAGGGAAATGCTATCGGCGGCACACAGTTGAATGCGATCCGCCAGATGTCAACCGGCTATCTGCGTCTCAGCTGGAATGAATATGCGGAAGCGGACGGTTATGCCATCTACCGCAGCGCAGACGGCGGTGCCTATAAGCGCATTGCAACCATCAGCAATACGAGTCAGACCACTTACAGCGACAAGACAGTCGAGCCCGGAACCACCTACAGCTATCGTGTCCGCACGATCCATACCTTATATAATAACGAAGGCTTCGGAAAATGGTCGGACATCGTCACCGTCAATTTCCTGGCAGATCCGGTCATGAAGCGGATCGACCTGAAGGAAAGCGGAAAAGTGAAAGTGTTCTGGACAAAGACCCCGGGTACTTCCCGTTATGTCCTGCAGCGAAGCACCAGCAAGGACGGCACCTATAAGACGATCGCCACGATCACAGACGATATGACCAACTCTTACCTGGATGCAGGCGTGGAGCGAGGTATGACCTATTACTACAGAGTCGTCGCCTATAACCAGACCGGCATCATCAAAGGATCTACCGGCTATGTGGAGCCGATGGGCGTCAAAAACATCCAGACCCCGCAGATCACAACGGCACAGGTTTCAACGACCACGCCCGGTATGGAGATCAGCTGGACGCGGACTCCGGGGGCAGAAGGCTACCGGATCTACCGCAGCACGACCAAGACCGGAGGCTATACAAAGCTTGCCACCGTCAAGGGCACAGACACCCTGAGCTTCTTCGATGAGACTGAGACAGAGATCGGCACGACCTACTATTATAAAGTAAACGCATACCTGCACAATTCAGCGGGAATGACATCCTCCTCCGCATCCACTCCGGTGAGCGTTACCGCAGGCTACAGCATCATGGGAGAGAGCAACACCACTGCCACCAAGATGGCAGCGTGGTTTACGGCGCGCGGCGGCGTCTATCCCGAGGAGATCTACAGCCAGTACGGCGCACCGACGCTGAAGGACTTCTGTAAGATCGTCGTCAGCGAGGCAAAGGCAGAGGGAGTCAAGGCGGAAGTCGTCTTCGGACAGATCTGCAAGGAGACCGGCTTCCTGCGTTTTGGCGGCGATGTGGAGCCAGAGCAGTGTAACTTTGCGGGCATCGGAGCCACCGGCGGCGGAGCCAAGGGCGCATCCTTCCCGGATGTGCAGACCGGTATCCGCGCACAGGTACAGCACCTGAAGGCATACGCCAGCGACGAACCCCTCAACCAGGAATGCGTAGACCCCCGCTTCAGCTACGTGAAGCGCTGCGCAGCCATTTACGTTGAATGGTTGGGTGTTCATGAGAATCCCACCGGTGCCGGCTGGGCCACCGGCGTAAACTACGGCTACAGCCTCCGGGACGACTACATTAAATCGCTCCTGAGTTTTTAAAAAAAAAATTACTTAATTGAATTTTTTGTTTCTGGTTTGAATCGTAAAATCAGAAGTTAATCGTGCAGACAGGTAAGCGTGGTGATGTTATACTGGGGATGTGTCCTTCTGTCAGAAGGAGGTCTCATGCCTGAAGAAAAAAGAAAAAAAGGAAGCCATCTTACCTGGCTGGAACGCCATAAGATAATGGAAGGTCTTGCAAAACGCCACTCCTTTGTGGAGATTGCAATGGAAATTGGATGTTCTCCAGATACGATTTCAAAGGAGATTCGCAACCATCGATACCATAGACCTTCTAAGGATCTGACAAAAGACAGATTTCGTCCGAACATGTGTGCAAAACGTGATAGTTGCCGTAAACGCGATGTGTGTAATAAAAAGAAGGGGCATAAATGTAGAATCCCTTGCAGGGATTGTCACGCTTGCAACAGGCTCTGTCCAGATTTTAAGGAAGAAAGCTGCAAGGTTGCAGATAAACCACCGTATGTATGCAATGGGTGCCCGAAGTCCCGAACTTGTAGACTTGACAGATATCTGTATAACGCAGATTATGCACATCGGGAATATCATGAGAAATTAAGTGATTCTCGAAAAGGAATTGATATGACGAAAGATGAACTGATTGAGTTGGATGAACTGGTCAGTCCATTGATCAAAAAAGGGCAGCCTTTGACACACATCATGGAGGAGCATGGTGATGAGATTGGTTGCAGTATAAGATCTTTGTATAATTATATAGATGCAGGTTATCTGACAGCGAGAAATATAGATATGCGTCGGAGAGTGCGTTATAGGAAAAGACATCACTACACAGAACAACCTAAGATCAGTTACAGGAAGAAAACAGGACATCATTATGCTGACTTTTTGGTATTCATGAGAGAGCATACAGATACGCGCGTGGTGGAAATGGATACTGTTGAAGGGGTGAAAGGCGGAAAGCTGCTGCAGACATTTTTGTGGCGAGAGAATAATCTCATGCTGGCATTTCTTATTGATAGTAAGGAAATGAACAATACAGTAGCTACCTTGAACTGGTTAGAAGCAACGCTGGGGGCAGACGCATTCCGAGAAATGTTTCCAGTGATACTAACAGACAATGGCTGTGAGTTTGCAGATCCAGAACTGTTCGAGACGGGAAAAGATGGACAGAGAAGAACCAGACTATACTATTGTGAGCCGCGGCACTCAGAACAAAAAGGTGCGTTGGAAAAGAATCATGAGTATATAAGATATGTTCTACCAAAGGGAACGTCGTTTGATGAACTGACACAAGAGAAAGTGTTGTTGATGGTAAATCACATCAATAATACAACAAGGCCTAAGCTTCATGGCTCGACACCCATGAAGAAGGCCCTGCAGTCATTTGATAAAAATGTAATGGAGAAGCTTGGGTTAGAGATCATCTTGCCGGATGATATCTGCCTGAAGCCTGATCTGTTAAAGTAAATAAAACCAGGCAGGAGGATACGAAAAGGATAAGCTATGCATAAAGGCATCCAGAAGTTACTCTTGCAACGACTTTCTGGGGGCTTGATTTCGTATACTCAAAAATCCATTCATTTTTGATAATTATAGCTCCGGAAAACGAGAAAAACAACCGTGAAAGTAGCAAAAGAGGTGAGAACCAGAAATTAGTCTTGCAAAAAATGAGAGCAGACTTCAAACCCGAAGTTACTTTTGCATTCAAATTAAAAAAAAAATTTTTTCTGAGACCCCATTTT
>CALZQA010000107.1 GCA_945828315.1 uncultured bacterium
ATCGTCGGCAGCGTCAGATGTGTATAAGAGACAGTCGTTGATTACGGTGGAGTGGTGGAGGATGTTTTTATCTACCACAAAGTATACGGAATCGTAAGGGCAGATCTTCAGATCCGGTGCAGAAAAGATATTGAAGCATTTCTTCAGGATCTGGCTACCGGAAAGTCCGGGCTTTTGAAAAATGTCACCTCAAATTATCATTATCACACAGTATCGGCACCCACGGAAAAACTGCTTGACCTGATTCAGCAGCAACTGATGGAAAAAGGATTTCTGGCAAAACTGCAGGACTATGAGCCGGTGAACTTCTGGGAGTAAAAATATGAATATGCAAAAAAACGGGATTTTGGGAATCGGCGTTGCAACAATGGATATTTATGTGAACAGGGATCGCATGTATCCCGGAGGCAATGAGTATAATGTTGCCTGTAATGCAAAAATGTTAGGGGCAAGAGCCGGATTCCTCGGTGTGTTTGGAAATGATCTTTACGGACCGATTCTGGAGGATACGTTAAAAACGCTCGGTGTGGATATCTCACACTGTCGTCATGAGATTGGATCCAGCGGATACAGTCTGGTGGAATTAAAGGAAGATGGAGACCGGATCTTCCTCGACTGGAATAAACAGGGTGTTACGGATCTGTATCCGATTCAGTTTACGGAAGAAGAATTGAAATATGTGAAAAGTTTTCAGGTGGCAAGTGCCGGAAGATGTTCTACAGTGAGCCTGGATAAGCTGAAGCTGTTGCATCGGAATGGAGTAGACATCTGTTATGATTTTCATGCGATTTATTCAGAAGAAGAGATCTGCAGTATTTCCCCCAATATCACATATGGATTCTTTTCCTGCAGTCATTTGACGGTACCGGAGATCAGAGATACATTGAAACTGGCCGTAGAAAGCGGATGCAGGATTGCTGTCGGCACACGAGGAGCAGATACGATCATTGCGTATGATGGAAACGGCTGGTATGAGCAGGAGACATTTCCGGTGGCGCGCGTCGTAGACGCGCTGGGAGCAGGAGATTCCTATATTGCTGCATTTTTGACCAGTTACCTTGCTGAGCCTGAACGCAGGGAGACGGAACGAATAAAAAAAGCACTGGAGGATGCGGCAAGACATGCCTCCGGTGTGATCGTGAAAGAAGGAAGTATCGGTATTGGATTTGACAGGATCCGGAAACCTGCCTGAATATAATTTTGATTTATATGTTACTTGCCTATGTTCTTTTTGCGCCCGAAGTGGTATAATCGCTTCATGCGCAATACAATTACAAAGGAGCAGTCAAAATGAATGAGATCAGAGTGAGAAAACATCTCTCCACTTTCCAGATCATTATTCTGGGCTTTTTGGTCGTGATACTGACCGGAACCGTGCTTTTGATGCTGCCCTTTGCTACCAGAGATTCAGGGAGCGCATCCTTTATGGATGCGCTTTTTACTGCGACATCCGCTACATGTGTGACGGGACTGGTAGTACAGGATACGGCGACTTACTGGAGCGGCTTCGGGCAGGCAGTGATATTGACACTGATCCAGATCGGCGGAATGGGCGTGGTGACGTTAGCGGTTGTCATTACGATCATTTCCGGAAAAAAGATCGGTCTGATGCAGCGCAGCACCATGCAGGAGTCTATCGCAGCGCCACAGGTGGGCGGTATTGTCCGGTTGACCAGTTTTATTGTCAAGACAGCGTTTTGCATCGAACTTGTGGGGGCAGTCTGCATGTTCCCGGTATTTTATAAGGATTTCGGGCTGGGAAAAGGGATCTGGTATTCCATCTGGCATTCCGTTTCCGCGTTTTGCAATGCGGGCTTTGACCTGATGGGTGTGCGGGAGCATTATTCATCACTGGTGTCCTATGCCACGAATCCGGTCATCAATATCGTGGTCATGCTGTTGATCATCATCGGTGGTCTCGGCTTTTTGACGTGGAATGATATCCGCACACACAAATGGCATCTGCGGAAATACCGGATGCAGTCAAAGATCGTGTTTGTTGTGACAGCGGTATTGCTTATTTTACCGGCATTGTATTTTTATTTTATTGAATTTACTTATCCGCAGTGGGCATGGATGTCCGAAGGACAGCGCTTCTGGGGTGCACTGTTCCAGTCCGTGACGCCGCGAACAGCTGGCTTTAATACGCTTGATCTGACAAAGATGAGTGAACCGGGACAGGCGATCATGACGATTCTCATGCTCATCGGCGGTTCACCCGGTTCTACAGCAGGAGGTATGAAGACGACAACGGTCGCGGTGCTGATCCTGTCCATGCTGTCGGTCTTCGGACGCCGGGAACATGTGGAGGTCTTTGACCGGCGTGTTGCGGGAGAAACAGTCAAATATGCCGCTGCTGTCCTGCTCTTGTATCTGATCTTCTGTCTGGGCGGTGGCATTCTGATCAGCAGTATCGAACATCTGCCGATTCTGGAGTGTATTTTTGAAGCAGGATCTGCCATCGGTACAGTAGGTCTTACCCTGGGACTCACACCGGATCTGTCGCTTGCGAGTCATATCATCCTGACCGTGCTCATGTATTTCGGTCGAGTGGGCGGACTGACCGTGGTATTCGCAGCCGTCTCGGGTACAAAACCCAATGTATCCAAGGCACCGAAAGAAAAAATTACGGTAGGCTAGGTTCTGAATAAAGTATAGGAGGATAACGATGAAAACGGTATTACTTATCGGCCTCGGCCGTTTTGGAAGACATATCGCAATGAAAATGAATGAACTGCATCACCAGGTGATGGCAGTGGACAAAAATGAAGAACGTGTGGAGGCGCTGCTTCCTTATGTTACAAATGCGCAGATCGGCGACAGCACAAACGAAGAGTTTTTAAAATCACTGGGCGTACGAAATTTCGACCTGTGTATCGTGACGATCGGCAGTGATTTCCAGAGCTCGCTGGAGACAACTTCTCTGCTGAAGGAACTGGGCGCAAAATTAGTTGTAAGCCGTGCATCTCGCGATATCCATGCAAAGTTTTTGCTGCGCAACGGCGCAGATGAAGTGTTATATCCGGAGCGTCAGCTGGCGAGCTGGGCGGCAATCCGTTATACATCGGATCATATCGCGGATTATGTGGAAATTGAAAAGGATTATGGCATATTTGAGGTGGAAGTGCCGATGAACTGGTATGAGAAGTCCATTCGCGAGTTGGATATCCGGAACCGATATAACGTAAATATTCTTGGTATCAGGCGTGATGGAAAAATATCCATGAATATCGCCCCAGATACACAGCTTCAGCAGGATGATATGATCATGGTACTCGGTAAGCTGTCAGAGGTGCAGAAGTGTTTTCACATATAGTGTGCGCAGACACAGACAGCTGCGTGTGAAGGACCGATAGAAAAGCTTGAAAAAAGGAGAGTAAAGGATGTTTCAGGCTGATTTTGTGTGGGGTGTTGCAACCAGCGCCTATCAGATCGAGGGCACGGATCCGCAGGACGGAAGAGGTGACTGCGTGTGGGATACCTTTGTGAAAAACGGACGGGTGTATGACGGACAGGATGCGTTTACGGCATGCGATCATATCCATCGCTACAAAGAGGATTTTGCGCTGATGCGTGAGCTTGGGATCCGTCACTATCGTTTTTCACTGAACTGGGCACGGATCCTTCCGGAGGGAACCGGAGCGGTGAACGAGAAGGCGATCGAGATGTACCGGGATATGATCCTGTGCATGAAAGAAAACGGGATCACACCGTACATTACGCTGTTTCACTGGGAATTTCCCCAGAAACTTTATGAGCGCGGCGGCTGGATGAACCCGGATGTTGTCACGTGGTTCGGAGATTATGCGGCATTAGTAGCAGATCGTTTTTCCGATCTCTGTGAATATTTTATTACGATCAACGAGCCGCAGTGCTGTATCGGATTGGGGCATCTGAGCGGCATACATGCGCCGGGAGTGAAGCTGAATATCAGCGAGACGTTTCTGGCTGCACACCATCTTTTGATGGCGCACGGACAGGCGGTAAAACAGCTGCGTGCGCATGCAAAAAGACCGATCAAGATCGGTTTTGCGCCGACAGGAGGCGTGGCGTATCCTTATACGGACAGCCCGGAGGATATTGAGGCGGCAAAGAAAGTTTACTTTGGTTTTTATAATCCGATGGATAACTGGACGTGGAATGTTTCATGGTTTTCGGATCCGGTATTTTTAGGACACTATCCGGAAGATGGGTTGAAAAGGTTTGAAAAATATCTGCCGGAGATCAAACCGGAGGATATGGAATTGATCTATCAGCCGATAGACTTTATGGGACAGAATATTTATAACGGATATTATGTGCGCGCAGGTGCAGACGGAGAACCGGAGTTTGTGAAACGCGCACCGGGCTTTCCAAAGACGGCATCAGAATGGCCGGTGACACCCGACGCATTTTATTATGGTATCCGTTTCCTTTGTGAGCGTTATCCCTACCCGTTCTATATCACAGAAAACGGAATGTCCTGCCATGACGTGGTAAGTGTAGATGGCAAGGTGCATGATCCAAACCGCATCAGCTTTCTGGATGCGTATATTGGCGCAATGCAGCGGGCAAGGGATGAGGGCGCGGATATCCGTGGTTATTTCCTGTGGTCATTTATGGACAATTTTGAGTGGAGTGAAGGTTACAGTGAGCGGTTTGGCATCGTCTACGTGGACTATGAGACGCAGAAACGGATTCCGAAGGACTCAGCTTACTGGTATCGCAAGGTCATGCAGACAAACGGTGCAGT
>CALZQA010000108.1 GCA_945828315.1 uncultured bacterium
TTCAACGAAATTTCTGATTTTCGTTAAAAAAATGTCACATTTTTTAAAATTCAAACTCATATTTCTCATATGCGTTTATGATCGTTGTAGAACCATAAGTATTGATCCGCTCACGGTTCACTCCATAATTCATGTGCACATGCCCGTGTACCATATATTTAGGCTTGTAATCGTCCATGAGTTTTTTCAGACATTCAAAGCCAATATGCGTGGGATCCTCGGCATCTCCAAGGCCTCTCGCCGGAGAGTGGGTCAGCAGAATGTCAAAACCCCCGTTTTTTTTCAGCTGTCTTCGGAGCTTTTTGATCCGACGCTCCATTTCTGCTTCCGTATACTGATCCGGCCCCGGCTTGTAGCGGATACTACCGCCAAGTCCGAGGACACGGATCCCCTTATAATTATAGATCTGATCCTCCACACAGATACAGCCACCGGGACTGCGCTTTCCGTGTGTACGGTCATGATTTCCATATACATGCAAAATATCTGCCCGCGAATACAGACCCAGATACTCCAGATAATCCGGTTTGAGATCACCTGCTGCAAGTATCAGATCGATACTGTGCAGATAATCCCTGTCCAGATGCTCCCAGAGTCCTTTTGACTCCACATCCGCCAATGTCAATATTTTCATAACGGTATTCTCCCCGTATCCTGATTACTGTTCATCTGGTGCAACATCTCCCTGAAGCAGCACCAACGGCAATGCATCCTCTTTCAGCTCACCGAACGCAGGCACCTTTCCTTCCACATTGTCTAACAGCCAGTCCATCTTCACGATATCCTTATGGCTCATATGGGCACCGGCTTCCTGACGAAGTGTTCCCTCATTATCAGTCAACTCTGTATCAAAGGGCTTGAACTGTCCTTTTTTGATCAGTTCTGTCATAAGCGAAACAAGTCGTCTTGTCTCCGACGGAAGCTTTCCGGAACAGATCAGTTCTGTCACTCCTGCTGACATTCCCCACCAGTAGTTGATGGCGCGGTTTTTATTCGCGTTCGTATCCGTCTTCCAGGCATCGTTCCGGATGCCCTGTATGATCTGCTCGTAAAATTTGCCCCAGTGGCAGACAGTCGTCGCAATACTGGTCAATTCATCTCCCTCCCGCTCATACAGACCAAACCGTCGGCTCGGATGCTCCGGCACGATAAAATCCTTGTCGGAAATATATCGGATTCCTGCATCCAAACGCTCTGCAGGCTGCATATCGCCCTTGAGCGAAGACCAGGTCAGCTGGACCTTTGCCTTTGGATTGACCATTTTTGCTCCCAGCGCAAAGGCATTGATATTTGAGATCGTACTAAAGATCGGATAGTCTGCAATATACCCGATCCGCTCCTCGTCCGCCAGCGAGCCCGCGATCAATCCAAGTAGAAACTTTGTCTCATACATCCGGCAATAATAGGTACGGATACTGTTATAAGTCGAATTCGTAGAACAGTTCAGTATCTTTACTTCCGGATGTGCCACCGCCGCCCTCAGGCTTGCGGCACTCAGGTAGGGAATCGTCGTAAATATGATCTGATTGCCGTCATTGATTGCCTGTTCCAGTACATCCATCGGTGAAAACTGGTACTCCGCATGATAGTAGGTTTTCGTCTGGATCTGATCCCCAAATACCTCTTCCAGGTACAATCTGCCCAGTTCATGCGAATAGGTCCATGCAGACGTCTTGGGTGTCTTTCCATATATAAATCCCACTTTTAACGTACGGTTTGACGTTCCGTTCAGAAACGAAATGCGCTTGATCAGTGGCACACTCGGCTGCTCCGTCGGCTCCAGCATAAGTTTCACGGAACGGTCCTGTGTCTGTGTCAAAAACTCCCGCCAGATACGGTCAATCTCATTTTTCAGGTCATCATTAGAGCGGAATGGAAGTTCCTTGCGTCCGTAAACGCGCAGATAGACAAGGAACGCATCCCCCGCTGTCACCTTTAAATGTTCGCCGCCCTTTTCCTGAAACAACTGCTCAAAGCGCGAAAAATCACTGCGCAGCTGCTGTCTCTCGTCGTCCTCCCAAGACTGTTTCCAAGCCTTTCCGTAAAAACTGCAGAGCTCCTCATAGGCTCCTTCCGTAGAGAAATCGATCATGCAGAGTTTGGATGCTTCATAAAAATCCACATACTCATAGTAGATGCGGCTCTCAATATCATCTGTCTTTCTGGGAAGCAAACGGATCACGTTTGCCGTGATGCTTGCCGCCTCCACATATTTCAGCACGCTGACGCGCTTGTTGCCTTCCTGCACATAATAGCGTGTCATGTATTCATACGCCAGAATAGGATCACGAATTCCTTCGTTCATCTGCGCGTCATAAAGGGTGCTCCACTTGAGTGCGAATTCAGTGTCCTCACCCAGTAGCGGCATAAAATTATTTGCAAAAGAATTTTTCCTTCCGGATGTCTTTGTACCGGCGATCTTATCCAGCGGAATATCCACAATGCCCAGAGGCTGTTCTCCGCAGATCTCCTCTCTGGGAACAAATTCATCAAGTGCCGGCAGATACGGGTATTCGCCGTTTGACACAGCTGCCCGTGATGCTTTCTGCGCCAGTTTTTTTGCTGCACTGTAATCTTCTATTGCCATACGCTCTCCTTCTGTTTCACAACTTCGAATCCGCAGCCGTCAGCCGGTTTTCATACCTACGAGAAGTAGACCAGTTCATCTTCGGGCTTCTCGGCAGGTGTCACCTCGATCGCATGAAGCACAGGACCTTTGCCTTTATACTCCATTGCAAACTCATAGGCAATCTCTGCTGTCACCCACACCCAGGAACGGTGTCCGATGCCGGAGGCGTTCTCATATTTACACTTAATACCTACAAATTGAATATCCTCCACACAACAGGTCATTGCAAAACGCCCTGCCACAAACACATCACTTTTCAACTTGCCCTTAGGATTGTACACAAGTGCCAGATACTTAACCTTCTTGCCCACATATTTTTTAGGATTATCCATTATATCCAGGTAAAAGATACCGTAGTCAGCATCCGAGATATCAAGGAAGTCCGCATTGATGTCATAGGGCAACTCCTCGTCATAATTCTCATCGATCGATCCGTCCGCACGTTCATACACGATCTGTGCCTTACGGTTCTTTGCTTTCACACTGCGACGGAATTTCGCCTTCGGTGTCTCATCATCACAGCGATTAAAAATAACTACATCTGAGATAAAAAACTGCTCCAGCATCATCGTGCGCATATTATTCAGATACATCTCATAGGTCGTGGCATCCACGGTCGTGAGAGTCTGCACGATCGTCCATCCGTCTGGAGCATCCAGATCCAAAAGCGGTGCCAGCTCCCAGGTACCGTTATACTCAATAAACACCTGATCGGGATGATACTGCGCATGAAGCTCATGAAATTTTTCTCTCGTGATCTGACTCACATCATCGATCATAACAAGACTCGCATCGATCGTTGCCAGCTTACCCTCGTCAAGTTCCACATCGCCGTCTTCACAGAGGATGATCAGTGTCTTTGCATCCTTACCAAACTCATTTTCAAACAGTGTCTCAGAAATCAGCGAAGTTTTTCCGCTGTCCATAAAGCCGGTAAATAAATATACAGGTATTTCTTCCATGTTTTTTTACATCTCCTTATGCCAACAAAAACAGATGCTCTAACTCATCCTCTTTCAGGTCACAGCCAATTACGCACAATCTGCCCGTATAATCCGGCTCGCCCTCACGCAGCTCATACTCACCGGGTACCATATCAAAATAGATCCAGCCACCGTCCGCATTTTCAACCATACCCTTTGCACGCAGGATCGTACCGTAAAACTCGTCATCACTCAGCGTTTTTAAGATGCTTTCGATCTCTGCCTTTGTATATTTGTGGGGTGTCTCTTTTCCCCAACTCGTAAACACATCATCCGCATGGTGATGATGTCCGTCGTGATCGTGATGATGTCCGCAGGAACATACGCCATTTTCATCGTAATGATGCTCGTGCTCCTCGTGGTCATGGTCGTGGTCGTGGTGATCATGCTCCTCGTGATCATGGTGGTCATGGTCGTGGTGATCATGCTCCTCGTGGTCATGATCGTGGTCGTGGTGATCATGCT
>CALZQA010000109.1 GCA_945828315.1 uncultured bacterium
GTGGAAAAATCCAAACCATGCGCAGCCTCTCGCAGCCACGCGGATAACGACTTAATTTTCCTCTTTATAGCCAAAGTTTTTCAGCAGGATATCGCTGTCGCGCCAATCCTTTTTTACCTTGACCCATAATTTGAGATTTACTTTACAGTCTAACAGCCGCTCGATCTCATAACGGGCATTTGTGCCGATCTTTTTGAGCATGCTGCCACCTTTTCCGATGATGATGCCCTTGTGGGAATCGCGCTCACAGATGATCGTCGCATCAATGTCAACCAGATTCTGACCGCGGCGATCCTTCATGCGCTCAATAGTCACTGCAATTCCGTGGGGGATCTCATCACTCAGCGCATGCAGCGCCTTCTCACGGATCAGCTCCGCCACGATCTGGCGTTCCGGCTGGTCTGTGATCGTATCCTCATCATAAAACATCGGACCGTAAGGCAGATACTTGAAGATCGTGTCCTTCACATCGTCCATGCCCTGTCCGCGCAGCGCACACGCCGGGATGATCTCCGCAAAATCATAGATCTTCCGATAAGTGTCTATGTATTCCAGGAGCTGCTCCTTTTTCTCTACCATATCAATCTTGTTAATGACCAGAATGACCGGTGTTTTTACCTTTTGCAAAACCTCAGCGATATGCTGCTCACCGGCACCGACAAAGTTTGTCGGTTCCACCAGCCACAGGATCAGATCCACCTCACTGAGTGTATGCTCCGCCACATTGACCATATACTCACCGAGTTTATTCTTTGCCTTATGAATACCGGGTGTATCCAAAAAGACTACCTGTCCCCGCTCCGGATCCGTATAAACGGTCTGTATCCGGTTGCGGGTCGTCTGCGGCTTGTTGGATGTGATCGCGATCTTCTGTCCGATCAGATAGTTCATCATCGTTGACTTTCCGACGTTCGGTCTTCCGATGATCGTCACAAAGCCGGATTTTAATTGTTTCTTATCGTTATTCATTAAAACAGATCCTCCAAACGTAAAAACATGTCTTCATTCTTTGTCAGTGTATCTTCATTGCCGATCACGCACAGACAGTCATCTGCCAGCACGCTCTCCACCAGTGGCTCCAGCGCACGTATATCTGCCGGAGTTGCCTGTAATACCTCATCACGCTCCTGCTGTGCATCCGCGTCCGTCACACCTGACAGATATGCGCTCATGGAACGGATTCCCTTCGTCGCAGGGGTCAGCGGCGCATCAAGTGCGCTGACCGTTCCGATGATAAATTTCGTCATATCCCGTTCATCCACATCAAAATCATGCAGATATGCCGGAATTCCGTCAAAGATCTCATTTGTCTTGCGCAGATTCGGATCCCGATAAGAAGATAGATACGAATCGCCATTGCGCGAAAATCCGCTCATGCAGCCGTAAGCTCCGCCCTGAACACGGATATTCTGCCACAGATAATCATAGTTCATGATAACCTTCAAGATCCGCAAGACTCCCGTATATGCAAAACCTGCCTTCTTAAAATTACCGCTTCTGGAAACATACTGAATCTGCGCTGCATCCTTGAATCCCTCATTCTTTTTCTCACAATGTATTGTCAGCGCGCTCTCCTTTGAAACCTTTTCAGGAAGCACTGCCTTCAATTTTTCAAGCTCCGGTGCAAGTGCATCCCTTCCGGCCGCTTCCACCGTCTCGCTCACGATGAGGTGCTCCGTGACAAACACTTTTTTGATCAGCTCGGCGAGTTTTTCCCGAAGTGCTCCCACACGCTCCTTAAAGTTGCTTTCCAGATCCGAGATCAGACGGTACAGCTCAACACCACCCACTGCGTCATTGAAATAGCCCGCCGGTGAAAAATATGACATCGCGCGGACAGCCGAAACTGCATGTCCGGCAGTCGTCATGCTCATCTCAAGTCTGGATTTTACCTGTGCCAGAATCTCATACAGACGTTTTTCATCGGACAGATCTGTACTGCTCAGGATCTCACTCACCAGTTCCATCGCTTTGGAAAGCTGCGGAGCAAGCACTTTGACACACACCTCATAGCGTGCATCCAGCTTTTCTTCATCCTTTGCGTCCACAAAAACGTTCAGCGTGGAAGATATGCCTCCGGTGTACAGATTGATCTCATTTGCCAGCTCGCTGTAGCTGTAATTGGCTGTATCCATATATCCCAGCACCGCCTTCAGCACGCCCAGATATGGCAATTCCTCTGCTGACAGATGGTTCAGGTCAAATAAAAGATCTACATAATAAATACCGTTTGTCGCAATGTCATGATGCACGACGGTCAGTCCCGCCATTCTGCACTCCTCATTGTAAAAATGAGGTGCTTCTTTTTTCATGTCCGCGCGGGTCAAAAGCGGAATTTTTTCCAGATCCTCCTTCGGAGAGGGCTCTGACTGGTATTCCTTTAGCTTCGCTGTGCGCTCCACAAGTTCCTGAAGCTCCGCCTCGCTGAGTGTCGCCTTATAGTCTGCCAGCTTTTTCTCCAGCGCTTTATCATTTTCCGCAGTCAGTCCCTTTTTCGGGCTGATCATGACAAGTGATGCATGCGGATTGTCAAGCAGCCACGTTTTTACCAACGCCTCAAAATATCCGCTTCCGCTTTCTGCCTGCTTCCGCAGGAATGCAAATGTCTCTCCTTCCTCGAGATGCATAAAGGGCTCACTCTCGTCATAGAGCCAACTGTCCATGCACTGCAGACCGTAGATCAATCCTTTCGGGTAGGAACCGAAATCGGCTTCCCGGTACTTAAATTCCGCACTGTTGATGCCTGCCAGAAGTGCCTTTTTGCTGATGCCATCCTCCACCTGCTTTTGCAATGTCTCACGGATCACCTGTACAAACCGGTCCTTGTCCGCCGTATTGGCATTTTTTGCCACAACCGAAAAGATGGGCTGATAGGTGGAATTGTCATAGGAACTGATGATATCCTTTCCGATGCCCGCATCCAAAAGTGCCTGCTTCAACGGTGCGCCCGGCGCGCCCAGCAGCGCATAATCCAGCACATCAAAAGCGAGATAATATTCCTTATTTAAAACCGTATCCACTGCTGCATTGTATGCCAGATATGCATTGTCCTCCAGCGATTCACTGCTGGCGATCGGATAATCCCTTGTGATCTCTATCGGCTTATCAAAGGGCTGCTGTCTTTGGATCTCAGAGTCAACCGGCTGATTGTCGTATTTCGACAAATAGTGCTCGTCGATCCATGCAAGCTTTTCTGCCATATCCATATCTCCATACAGATAAATATAAGAGTTGCTCGGATGATAATACCTTCTGTGGAAGTCCAGATACTGTTCATAAGTAAGCTCAGGGATCACCTCAGGATCACCACCGGACTCATTCGCGTAGGTGGTATCCGGGAACAGTGAATTCAGGATCACACGGTCCAGCACACCCTCCGGAGAGGAAAATGCTCCTTTCATTTCATTGTATACAACACCGTTTAATGTGATGGGCGCATCCACATCTTCCAACTCGTAATGCCAGCCCTCCTGTAAAAAGATTTCCTTGTATTTATAGATATTCGGATGAAAAACCGCATCCAGATAAACGTGCATCAGATTCTGAAAATCCTTGTCATTACAGCTTGCCACCGGATATATAGTCTTGTCCGGATAGGTCATTGCATTTAAAAATGTATTCAGCGATCCCTTTGCCAGCTCCACAAAAGGATCCTTGACCGGGAATTCATCCGAACCGCACAATACCGTGTGCTCAATAATATGCGGAACTCCGGTAGAATCGTCTACGGGTGTGCGGAATGCAATATAAAACCTGTCTCTTATACACATCTGACGCTGCCGACGATATGCAGTG
>CALZQA010000110.1 GCA_945828315.1 uncultured bacterium
TGGTCGTGGTGATCATGCTCCTCGTGGTCATGATCGTGGTCGTGGTGATCATGCTTTGCATGCTCCTCAGCCATCAGTTTCATCTCCAGTGAATCCTGTCCTTCAATGACCTTTAACATTGCTTCTCCGGAAATCTGATCCCAGGGTGTGGTGATAATGGCAGCCTTGCTGTTCAACGCCTGCATCTGTTTCACGCACAGTTCCAGCTGCTGGGGTGTCGCATTCTGGCTTCTGCTCAAGATGATCGTTGTTGCATACTCGATCTGATTGTTGAAAAACTCGCCAAATGCCTTCATCTGTTTGCTGGCCTTTGTGGCATTGACTACAGTGATCAGTCCGTTTAATGCCACATCATGTGTTTTTTCCACGTCAATGACAGACTTCATGACATCGGAAAGCTTACCGACACCGGATGGTTCGATCAGGATACGGTCAGGATGGAATTTTTCGATCACTTCATTCAGATTTTTTCCAAAATCTCCCACCAGTGAGCAGCAGATGCAGCCGGAATTCATCTCTGTGATCTCAATGCCTGAATCCTTTAAGAATCCACCGTCAATGCCGACCTCGCCAAACTCATTCTCGATCAACACGACTTTCTGTCCTGCAAATACCTCTTCCAGCATTTTTTTGATAAAGGTTGTCTTTCCGGCTCCTAAAAATCCGGATACGATGTCAATTTTTGTCATTTTAATTCCTTCTTTCTAAATATATCTTACATCCGGTCGGGTGCAGAGAATCCCAGTATATCAATGCTCACCTCAAGCACACCGCGGGTGAGATCCAAAAGCGCAATGTAAGATTTCTGCAGTGCTTCATCCGTCTCCGCCAAAATCTTTGTCTCATGGTAAAAATGGTTTAGCGCATTTGACAGATCATAAATATATGCACAGATCCTGTGGGGTGCAAGTTCTGCAAAGGCAGACTCAACCACTCCGTTAAACTTTGCCAGCTCCAGCTGCAATGCCTTCTCACTCTCAGAGTGTGCCTCACCCACATAGATTCCTTTCAGATCATGACCCGCCTGTACATACTTATTCAGGATCGACTTGATGCGAACGATCGTATACAGAATGTACGGTCCGGTATTTCCCTCGAAGGAAGTGAAACGGTCAACATCAAAGATATAGTCCTTGGATGCCTGATTGGACAGATCACCGTATTTGACCGCTGACAATGCGATCTGTGCTGCTACTTTATGGGCCTCCTCATCATCCATTGTCTTATTTTCATCCTGATTGGAGACGATCTTTTCATACATTTTGTCCTCAATATCGGTAAGCAGTGTCTCCAGACGCATCACTCCGCCCTGTCTTGTCTTAAAAGGCTTGCCGTCTTTTCCGTTCATTGTTCCAAATCCAAGGAAACACAGCTTTGTGTCCTCTCCCACCAGTCCTGTCTTCTTCGCACAGCGGAACACCTGCGTAAAATAGAGTTCCTGACGCTTGTCCACAACATAGATGATCTCGTCGGGATTGTAAGAAGCCATACGCTGTACGATCGTTGCAAGATCTGTCGTATTATAAAGCGACGCGCCATCCGATTTCAGGATCATGCAGGGAGGAATCTCTTTTGTGTCCGTCTCCTCCTTGACATCAACCACCAATGCGCCCTCACTGATATAGGCATATCCGCCATCCTTCATATGGCGTACCATTTCCGGGATATAAGGCTGTGCATCGCTCTCGCCCTTCCAGAGCTCAAAGGATACATTTAACCGTTTATAATTCTTCTTCAAGTCATCTACAGACACCTTGATGATATGATGCCACAATGCCTGATAACCTCTGTTACCATGCTGCAGATCATAGGTCGCCTGCATTGCTTTTTCCTTGTAACGCTCGTCCTCCTTGGACTTTTTGCTGGCTGTCGGATAGATCTCCTCCAGCTCTGAGATCGTAAAAGGCGGCTCCTTCGGATACTCTCCGACAAAACCGTTGTTAAAATAAGGCAGATCCGGTTTGCGCTGCTTTAACTCCGTGATGATCAGACCCATCTGCAGCCCCCAGTCACCCATATGCACATCGCCGATCATCGTGTTACCGAGAAAGATTCCCATGCGTTTGATGCTCTCACCGATAACAGCTGAACGAAGATGTCCCACGTGCAACGGCTTTGCCACATTTGGTCCGCCATAGTCGATCATGATCGTCTGAGGCTTTTCCACGCGCTCACAGCCAAAGCGTTTGCTCTCCGCATCCCGTGCCATCCCCTTTAAATAATCTGCCAGATAGCTTTTTGACAGCTTCAGATTCAGGAAACCGGGTTTCACGGCACTCACTTCCTCAAAAAGGGCATTTCCGGAGAGCTTTCCCGCAATCTGCTCCGCAATCTCGATCGGTGCCTTCTTTTCCTGCTTGGCAAGCGCCATCGCACCATTACACTGAAACTCACACAGGTCCGGACGGTTTGACACCGTCACACGCGCATAGCTCTTCTCAAATCCAAGCTCATCAAAGGCTTCCTCCATCGTCTGGGTAATCAGGTCCAATAACTTCTTCATGTCCATTTCCTTTCCTAATCGTTTATTTAGACGCTCAAAAAGGTCCGGCGGACCTTTCTATCGCATACTTTACACCTACAGAACCTGCCACCGGCAGCTTCTTACGGATGCAAGGCAACAAAAAAAACGCATAGCGTTTTTTCTGTGATACGTATCTATTCCTCACCGGTACGCTGGATCAGATCACGCAATGCATCATCTTTCTCGGCAAGGATCGCATTGATCTGTTCCTTATGTGCACCGTCTGCACCAACCGAACCATAAGTGCCGGAATAAGCACCTGTCGCTTCGTTAAAGTTCGCCTCGGCGGTAAGTCTCGCCTGCTCGATCTCCTGCTGCTTGCGCGCCTCATCCTCCGCCGCCTCGCGATTGAGCCGGTCAAGGATCTCCTGTGCCGCTTCTGTTTCATCCATCGCATCCGCTTCTGTCGGTGACTGTATATTCTGCACATCGTTATTATAGAACGATCCAGAAGCGCCTATTGCCTGAGCTGTTGAGGCAGGTGCCACTTCCTTTGCCTGCTCCTCTGTCAATTCCTCTGGGGTCATATAATGCACGTTCCACCATTTCACGACACTATGTTTCATTTTTTCTTTTTTGTCACGTTCCGCTATTAAGTCTTTCATAGTCCTATTATAAATGATTCGTCAAAAGAATTCAACCGAAACTGTAAAGTCACTGATCATACACTGACCATAGCGAATATTTTCACTGTTTTCTGTACAAACTTTGATTAGTATTTTTTCGGAGGTTCACATTCATGTCTGCATACAAAGTCGAGATCTGTGGTGTCAACACCGCCAAACTCCCCGTACTCAAAGATGAAGAAAAGGACGCTCTGTTTGCCCGTATCAAGCAGGGCGATACCGCCGCAAGGGAAGAATACATTAAAGGAAACCTTCGCCTCGTCCTCTCTATTATCAGACGCTTTTCCGGTCACACGGACAATATTGATGACCTGTTCCAGATCGGATGCATCGGTCTCATGAAATCTATAGACAATTTCGACCCGACCATGGGGGTAAAATTTTCCACTTATGCCGTTCCGATGAATATATCTAGTCGAAATAAAATCTAAAACTCCAACTCTATGCTTAC
>CALZQA010000111.1 GCA_945828315.1 uncultured bacterium
GATAGCGTAGCGTCTCGTGGGCTCGGAGATGTGTATAAGAGACAGGTGTGCTGGCGTCCCTGATTCTGGAGGAGTGTCGGATACAGCATGATGAACAGCTGTATCGGGTAAAGCTTTGGCAGGAAGGGAATTCAGCAGAGGTCATCGGTCTGCATGACACGGGAAATCGTCTGAGCGATCCCTATGTGCATGCTCCGGTACACATTTTGGCGCGTTCCGAAGCGCAGGCACTTTCGTTGAAGCCCGGGCACAGCCGGCTCATTCCGTTTTCTACGGTGGGAGTACCGGATGGATTGATGGAGGTATGGACCATTGATGCAATGGAATGGGCGGGCGGAAGGATAGAGCATGTTGTGATCGGCATTGCTGAGGATACACTGTTTGAAGGAAAAGACTACCGGCTGATCTTGTCAGCGGGCTGGAAGCGTATATCATAAAAATTGGAGGATGTTCGTATGTACATAAAGATCAACGTACCGAATCGTTTTCAACTAAAGATGATCCCGACACTCTATACCATGCTGTTTCACAAGGAGCGGGAGATACACTATATCGGCGGTGCAGAGGTGCTGCCGCCACCGCTGGAAGCCGATCGGGAACGAGAGTGCATCCTGCTCATGGGGGATAACTGCGCAGAGGCACGTAAGGAGTTGATCGAGCACAATCTGAGGCTCGTTGTTTATATTGCAAAGAAATTTGACAATACCGGTGTGGGGGTGGAGGATCTAATTTCCATTGGAACGATCGGACTGATCAAGGCGATCAATACCTTCAATCCGGATAAAAAGATCAAGTTGGCAACGTATGCTTCCCGCTGTATTGAAAATGAGATTTTGATGTATCTGCGCAGAAACAGTAAGACACGGATGGAGGTGTCCATCGACGAACCATTGAATGTGGACTGGGACGGAAATGAACTGCTCCTGTCGGATATTCTGGGAACAGATGAGGATGTGATCTCAAAGGATATTGAGTCCGAGATAGAAAAGAAACTGCTGGGCAATGCGATCGAGCATCTGTCGGAGCGTGAGCGCCAGATCGTGGAGCTGCGTTTCGGACTGCACACACCGGACGGAAAGGAACTGACACAAAAGGAAGTGGCGGATTCCCTTGGCATCTCGCAGTCCTATATTTCAAGGCTGGAAAAAAAGATCATGAAACGTCTGAAAAAAGAAATTGTACGCTTTGAATAATAACTGAAAAGTGTTAGAATAGAACTATAAAAGCAGGGGTGTTTTTATAGTTCTATTTTTTGTGAAATGATAAAAAAGGAGATGGGTATTTATGTTATTAGAATTTTTAGGAGCTGCCCATGAGGTAACGGGAAGCTGCCATTTTTTACAGTATGAGGATAAGCATCTGCTGGTGGATTGCGGTATGGAACAGGGACCGGATCTGTACGTTAATCAGGAGATCCCGGTCAATGCTGCTGCGATCGACACGGTGCTGGTGACACATGCACATATCGATCACTCCGGTCTGCTGCCGCTGCTATATGCACACGGTTTTCGTGGACGGATCTACTGTACACAGGCGACCTATGAGCTGTGCGTGATCATGCTCAAGGATTCCGCACACATTCAGGAGTTCGAGGCGGAGTGGCGCAACCGGAAGGCAAAGCGTTCCGGCGGCGGACTGGTGGAGCCGCTTTATACAATGGATGATGTGCAGGGTGTGCTGAATCACTTTACACCTTGTACATATGGCGAGACCGTGCAGGTGGATGACGCGCTAAAGATCCGTTTTGTGGATGCAGGACATCTGCTGGGATCTTCTTCCATTGAGCTGTGGGTGACGGAAAAAGAAAAGGAAGTCAAGCTGGTGTTTTCCGGTGACATCGGACAGGGCAACAAGCCGCTCATCAAATCGCCGACCTATCTGGAGGATGCGGATTACGTGATCATGGAGTCCACTTACGGAGACCGGGAGCACAATCTGCCGGTGGATTATGCGACGGAGCTGGCAGAGGTGATCAAACGGACCTTTATCCGGGGCGGTAATTTGGTCATACCGGCGTTTTCCGTAGGCCGTACCCAGGAGATGCTCTATTTCCTGAGACGCATCAAGACGGAGCATCTGCTGCCGGAGTTTGAAGACTTTGAAGTATATATCGACAGCCCATTGGCTATCGAGGCAACCAATGTATTCCACAAAAATGTGCGGGAGTGTTTTAGTGAGGAAGCTCTGAAGCTTGTGGAGAACGGGATCAATCCGATCCAGTTCCCCGGTCTCAAGACAGCAGTGGACAGTAACGCATCCAAACAGATCAATTTTTTAAAGAAACCGGTTGTCATCATCTCGGCTTCCGGCATGTGCGAGGCCGGTCGTATCCGGCATCATTTAAAGCACAATCTGTGGCGCGATGATTCCACGATCCTGTTTGTGGGTTATCAGGTGCCGGGCACGCTCGGTCACGCGCTGTTGAATGGGGCGAAGGAAGTCAAGCTGTTTGGTGAGATGATCGAGGTGCGTGCAGAGATCATCAATCTGCCGGGCATCAGCGGCCATGCGGACCGCACGAAGCTGACGGAGTGGGCCGCATCCTTCAAGAAGAATCCGCCGAAGCGCGTCTTTGTGGTGCATGGTGATGACAAGGTGACAGAAGAGTTTGCTATGCATCTGCATAATGAACTCGGTTATGAAGCAGTGGCACCTTTCAGCGGTGATATCTATGATCTGTTTACGAATGCCTGCATCAAGCAGGGCAGCCGTATGATGCTTCCGAAGAAGACGAAGAGTTCCGGCAAGGCATCCAGCAACGTCTTTGCCCGTTTGCTTGCCGCCGGGCAGCGTCTGCTCGCAGTCATTAACAAAAATGAGGGACTGCCGAACAAGGAGCTGGCACGCTTCGCGGATCAGATCAATTCTTTGTGTGATAAGTGGGAGAGATGATCTTCACTTCAGATAATTTTTCATGTGGTTGAGGGCAGACTTCTCCAGACGTGACACCTGTGCCTGCGAGATGTGGATCTCCTGGGCAACCTCCATCTGCGTCTTGCCCTCAAAAAAACGAAGCTTAATGATATAGTTTTCCCGCTCGCCGAGCCGCTCCATGGCATCGCTTAAGGACAGCGACTCAATCCAGCGGGATTCTTTATTTTTCTTGTCTGCGATCTGATCCATGACATAGAGTGTATCGCCACCGTCTGTGTAGACGGGATCGTAAAGACTTACGGGACTCTGGATCGCGTCGAGGGCGTAGACGATCTCCTCTTTGGTCAGTCCGGATTCTTCCGCGATCTGCTCGATGGTAGGTTCCTCCTGCGTGCGGTTCATGAGCGTCTCTTTTGCATGGATGGCCTTGTAGGCAGTATCGCGCAGGGAACGTGAGACGCGGATACTGTTGTTATCGCGAAGGTAGCGGCGCACTTCGCCGATGATCATCGGAATGAACGTATTTAGTCGAAACAGCCAAATACGGAGGTTTTGACATGA
>CALZQA010000112.1 GCA_945828315.1 uncultured bacterium
CGACCTGCACCCTTTCCAGGGGTGTCCCTTCGGCCAGCTTGGGTACTTCTCCAAATTGCCCTACTTGTTAAATAGAGTATTTAATTGAGCCACCATCCAGCAGATATCTGTCTCATCTGAATTGTGACAGCGGAGAGGGTGGGATTCGAACCCACGCGCCCTTGCGGACAAACGGTTTTCAAGACCGCCTCGTTATGACCACTTCGATACCTCTCCGTGCTGTTTTTCGCAATCAGCGAATATTATATTAACATCCGTTTCGAAATATGTCAATAACTTATTTCACATTTTTTAAGAATATTTGCGCAATTTCCAGATCCTCCGGTGTCGTAACCTTGATATTACGGTAAGAACCCTCGATCAATCGGCACTTTTGTCCAAATGCCAGTTCCAATACCTGCGCATCGTCCGTCACATTCTGCTCACCGGATGCGATCACCGTGTCATATGCGTGCCGGATCAGATCATAGGAAAACGCCTGCGGGGTCTGCACCTGCCAGAGCATTCTGCGATCCGGAGTCTTCTGCGCCATCTGCCGTTCATCCACGATCTTGATGGTATCTTTGACCGGCATCCCCACTACGCACGCCTGCCATGTCGACACTTCTTCCATGGTCCGTTCTAAAATATCCTGATCCACGCAGGGCCGTGCCCCGTCATGGATCAACGCATAGTCCACGCCTGTCAATGCCTTCAGCCCGGCGTGAACGGAAAAATAGCGTTCACTTCCTCCGGGAACGATCGCACTGACTTTTGTAAAGTCATAGCGTTCTACGATCTCTTTTCTGCAGTAATCCTCCTGTCCCTGTGCCACCACCAGCACGATCTTCTCTACTTCGCTGTCCTGAAACTGCCGGAGTGCATAATAGATGAGCGGTTTTCCATTTAATAGAAGATATTGTTTGGCTGTCTTTGTGTGCATGCGGCTGCCGGAACCTGCTGCCAGCACCACCGCACCATATACCGCGCGCTCCATTTATCGTTCTCCCAGCTTCAGGTTCGGAACAGCGTTCAAGTCCAGGCCGTCACGTTTGCCTGCCAGATATTCATAATAAGCCGCCGCTCCGATCATCGCGGCATTATCCGTACAGAGGATCGGTGAAGGATGATAGAACGCAACGCCCTTCTTTTTGCACACTTCCTCCATGGCGCTCCGTAACGTCTGATTAGAAGCCACGCCACCCGCAATGGCAAATTTATCCATGCCGTACTCGTCAATCGCACGCATTGCATTATGAACAAGCACTTCGATCACGGAGTGCTGAAAAGATGCTGCCACATCCGCCTGAACGACCTGCTCTCCCTTCATCTGTGCGCCGTTCAGGTAATTTAATACCGCAGACTTCAAGCCACTGAAAGAGAAATCATACGGTCCGTCCGCCACCTTCGGCTGCGGGAAGCGAATCGCAAGCGGATTGCCCTCATGAGAGACCTTCTCTATTTTCGGGCCTCCGGGATAACCCAGTCCGATGGCGCGCGCCACCTTGTCAAAAGCTTCACCCGCAGCGTCATCCCGCGTCTTTCCGAGGATCTCATACTTGCCGTAATCCTGCACTTTTACCAGGTGTGTATGCCCGCCGGATACAACCAGGCACAAAAAAGGAGGCTCCAGCTCCTTATTTTCGATATAATTGGCGCTGATATGCCCCTCGATATGATGCACGCCAATAAGCGGCAGTCCTTTTGCGTAAGCGATCGCCTTTGCCTCTGCTACGCCGACAAGGAGCGCTCCGACAAGTCCCGGTCCATAAGTCACCGCGATCGCATCCATATCATCAAGGGTCATCCCGGCATCGGACAATGCCTGCGAAATGACCTGATTGATCTTTTCGATATGTTTTCTTGACGCGATCTCCGGCACAACTCCACCATATAAGGTATGAAGTGCGATCTGCGATGAGATCACGTTAGAGCGCACATCTCTGCCGTCCACAACGACAGCTGCCGCCGTCTCGTCGCAGGAACTCTCGATCGCCAATATTTTTACATCAGTCTTCTTTTCTGCCATGAATCAAATCTCTCCTCTGCCCACCTTTACAAATCCCAAGATCTTCCAGTTTCCGCTGTCATCCTTGCGCAGCAGAAACTGCTGATAGGTACGTGTAAATTCTTTTGAGCCCTTTTTCACAAAATAAGATGCCTCCAGAAGCGCACCGGACGCGCCCTCCACATCGATATAGTCCACTTCATTGGAATCGCAGATATTTGCCTGGATCATGACTTTATCATCTGCTCTGAATGCTGCGATCTCCTGAGACAGGCTCAGAAGATGCGACTCCTCCGGGTTCGCCGAAAGCAGTTCCTCATCATACATTTCCCGCATTTTTCTGCCGAGTGCGCGCACTTCCTCATCTTTTAACTCGCTGCCTTCTACACCGTAAAGGCAGAGCATATAACGGTTGTACAGCTTCATCACCTCTCTGGGTGTGGAAGGGTAATTCACCGCAATATTCTTGCTCATAAGCTCATCCTTCTCCGTGACCTCCGTCGCTTCCTCCGCCGTTTCGGGCGTGCGGTAGGCAACAAAAGCAAATGCGCCCACGATCAGTACCGCTATGAGTATGAGCAATACCACGCCACCACGTTTTTTCGTCATGCTTCGTCCTCCTCAAAATCGAGTTCGATCATCCGTCCGTCTTTTCCAAGCGATGCCGCCGGGAAGATCCCGTGCACCTTATCCATATAATCTTCCGCGTGCACCAGCGAAGGGCTAAAATGAGTCAGCCACATTTCCCGCACTTTTGCCTCACTTGCCACATGCGCCGCCTCATAAAATGTCATGTGCTTATACTGCTTTGCCTTTTCCAGCTTCTCCGCCTCCGCATACATGCCTTCGCAGATCAGAAGATCGGCATTTTCTGCCGCCTCTGTCAGTGACTTTGTGGGTCTGGTATCTGTGCAGTAGGTGAGCTTGATCCCCTTGCGCGGTGCACCCATGACCATGTCCGGCGTGTAAATCTCGCCTTCATACTCCACCGTTTCTCCGTGTTGGAGACGCCCCCAGCAGTTGCGCGGGATTGGCAGCTTCTGCGCTGCCTCGAGGTTAAAGCGCCCGGCCCTCTTGATCTCAATCGTATAGCCATAGCAGAGTACATTATGGTTCAGCCGGCTGGGCTGCATCTCATATCCGGGTATG
>CALZQA010000113.1 GCA_945828315.1 uncultured bacterium
ATAGCGTAGCGTCTCGTGGGCTCGGAGATGTGTATAAGAGACAGATATATTGTCGTACGGCTATATTTTTGTAAAAAGCAAGCAATTTGGTCGTACGGCTATATTGAGGAGATGAATATGAAAATAACAGGTGCGAAGAATTTCGGGAAAGCGATACAACAGCAGAGAAAGCGTATGGGATACACACAGGTATATCTGGCTGAAGTAACCGGTTTTAGCACAAGTTTTATCTCTGATCTGGAAAACGGAAAGCCTACGGCTGAACTTGAGAAGGCATTATTTTTGGCAAATCTTTTGGGTCTTGATGTGGAAATAAAGGAGAGGGTGTGAAAGATGAAAGAACTGCAGGTCAGTATCGAGATCGAAGGAAAACAGCATCTTGTTGGTTCTATCGAAGGTATAAATTGTGAAGATGCCCGGTTTAGATATGCGGATGAATATTTGTGCATTGCAGGGATAAGGTCTAAGCAGATTTATAAAAATGAGTGAAAAAATATATCAATTAAATGTAGTCTGTGAGCCGGAGTTTTCGGTGGTATGTGGTCTGCTGGGGGAAGGGCGGACGGATAAAACACAGATCAAAGAGATCTATGATGCAGAGCTTAAACATTTGCGTTTTATGGTGAAGCCGGTGGCATTGTTGGGGCAATGTGATACCGGGTTATTCCTTGCAGTGTTACTTTCTCTTGGACGAGCGGGAGTGCAGTATGTGCAGGAACTGTTTACGCAGGGAGAACATTTGAGAGCGCTGGTGACGGACGCGATGCTGAGTGCATGGCTGTTTGCGATGGATGAAAAGGTGCGGGATGAGATCCGCATCTTTTGTGCCGGCCAGGGTGTTGGAGTTGCAAAGCGGCTGGAGGCACCGGAGGATCTTTCTCCAGAAATGCAGGGATTCATTTGTGAAACACTGGATGCAGACCGGCTGGCAGGCGTGCGTGTGACGGAAGCACATATGCTGGTGCCGGAAAAATCCATGTGCTATGTGTTGGAGCTTACCGATGACTGCGAGCGGTTTGCTGCCGGACATGACTGTGAGAAATGTGAAAAAAAGGATTGTGGGATGAGAAAAAACAATATGATCAAAATACTTGTGGAGGATCAGGGGAAAAAATATGACTGCGAGGCAGGAAGTATTCTGATCGACACGCTGCGGGAGCACGGCGTGCGCATCGACGCCCCCTGTGGCGGCAGCGGGCGATGCGGTAAATGTCGTGTGCGCGTGGTGAATGGGGAATTGCCTATGACGGCGGAAGACCGGGCGTTTTTGTCTGAGCGTGAGATCGCGTCAGGTGTGCGTCTGGCGTGTACGGCGCGCCCAGTGTCAGACCTGCGTATCCGGGTGCTGGCGAAGACCGGAAAGCAGATCGCCGCGGTGGCGGAGATGAGTGAAGCATCGTGTGAGAACAGTAAAAAGGTAACTGGGAGTGAGGCTGCTTTGCCGGATCACTCAGCAGAACTGACAAACGATGAAAACGCAGCCACGGACAAGATACGATCGGAGATAGATTTACTGAATGTTGCAGACGAAAATGGTTATGGAATCGCCGTGGATATCGGAACTACAACGCTGGCAGCCTGCCTTTATGGCTGGTCGGACGGCACGGTTTACGAGACAGTCACAGCGGTTAATTCCGGGCGCGATTTCGGCGCGGATGTGCTCAGTCGTATGGAAGCTTCAAATAATGGGAAACGTGCACGGCTACAGGAACTTTTGCAGGAGGATGTGTGCGGGATGCTGGCAGAGTTATTGCGTCGGGCAGGTGTGCAGGCTGCGGATGTGAAAAAACTTGTGATCGCAGCCAATATGACAATGGTACATCTGCTCATGGGCTATTCCTGTGAAACGCTTGGACGGGCACCCTTTGTTCCGGCCAATAAACAGATGATCTGTGCAGATGCGATGCGCATTCTGGGAGACAGCAGTCTGCGTTGCCCGGTGGTCGTGCTTCCTGCAGTATCTGCCTTTGTGGGTGGCGATATCGTATCGGGAATGCTGACACTCGGGATGGATAGAGGCAATGAGACAGTACTGCTTCTTGATGTGGGAACCAACGGAGAGATGGCGCTGCGCCATAACGGACAAATTTATGTGACAAGCACGGCAGCAGGACCGGCGTTTGAGGGCGGCGGTATCAGCTGTGGATGTGCCAGTGTGCCGGGGGCGATCTGCGGCGTGAAGCTGCTTGAGGATCTGATGATACGTACGATCGATGACGCAGCTCCGGTGGGTATCTGCGGAAGCGGCGTGCTGGAGTTGGTCAGTGAGCTGCTTCGCGTGGGTCCGTTGGATGAGACAGGATTGCTTTCAGAGCAATATCGGGAGAGTGGTTTCCCGCTTGGAAAAACCGCATCGGGAGAACCGATCATCTTTACACAGGGGGATGTGCGTGCGCTCCAGCTGGCAAAGGGTGCGATCCGTGCGGGAATCGAGGCGCTGCTTGCAGCGGCCGGAGTGCGTGCGGAAGAAGTATCGCAGATCTATCTTGCCGGAGGATTTGGCGTGCGCATGGATGAACATGCGGCGATCTGTATCGGACTATTGCCGGAAGCATTCCGGGGACGTATTCGTCCGGTGGGAAACAGCAGCCTTTCCGGTGCAGTTTTTGCGGGCAGATGCGCACAGCTTGAGTCAGCTTGCGAGGAATTGCTGGCGCAGTGCAGACAGGTGGTGTTGGCAGAACAGCCGGAGTTTGAATAAAACTATTTGAGATATATGAACTTTTATCACAGGAGGCATACATGAGCACGACACTACCGAAA